>CALAUH010000037.1 GCA_937892225.1 uncultured Treponema sp. | reverse complement strand
CTGTTGGATCTGCAGGAATTTGTGAAAGTTTATTGATTGCAGAAAGGAATCCGCCCTGACCACTTAAAACTGCGGCAACTACGGCAATAATACCAACTAACATAATAATTCCCTGAATAAAGTCGTTGATTGCTGTAGCCATGTATCCGCCAAGAATAACGTATACAGCTGTAAGAAGTGCCATACAGATTACACAAGTTGTGTATGGAATATCAAATGCAAGTCCGAACAATGTTGAAAGACCTTTGTATAAAGAAGCTGTATATGGAATTAAGAAAATAAAAGCAATTGCTGCTGCTGTAATTCTTAATGACTGACTTTCAAAACGTTTACCAAAAAAGTCTGGCATTGTTTTTGCATCCAGGTGATGTGTCATAACGCGAGTACGGCGACCCATTACAACCCATGCAAGCAAAGAACCAAGGAATGCGTTTCCAAGACCAATCCAAGTTGAAGAAATACCATATTTCCAACCAAACTGACCGGCATAACCAATGAATACTACGGCAGAAAAGTAAGATGTACCGTAAGCAAATGCTGTAAGCCAAGGACCAACTGAACGTCCACCAAGTACGAATCCATTTACGTCTGTTGCATGTTTGCGTGAGTAAATGCCAACTCCAATCATGATTGCAAAGAAGATGATTAGCATAGAAAGTTTGATAATCATAATTTTCCTCCAAAAAATTATTTTTTACGATTATTTTTTATGCAAAAAAAAAAGACCATCGTATTTTACGATGGTCTTGTAATTAACTGCATAACAAATCTTTACTTGTTTAAGGCAGAAAATGAACAAGCCATCGAGAGAGAATAATAATAGTAATAATATTTTGACTTGTTGTTTGTCATATTCTTTCCTTTCCTAAAGATCCTTAATTATATTAAAGTTTTGTTTTGCAAATGTCAATAGTTTTATATAAAAATAATTTATTTTTTTTTAACGTTTCAATCACGTGTATTTTTTTTCACATTTAATAATAATTAAAAAAAAAGGCCATCGTTTTTACGATGGCCTTAATAATAATAAGATTTTTTTAGAATTTTGAATCAAAACTTAAAGTAAGGTTTTCATCGATTATGTATTCATCGTTTACTTCAGTTCCGCCTACAATAGGATAAGTCCAATTACCTGGATTATTTGGATCTTCAGTAGGTTCTACATGTCCACCTTCTGTTAAAATTGTGATTTTATCATCTTCAAATTTTATTTGTGTAATATCTTCTATACGTGAAGTAACAAAAACTTTGTGGTTGTAAGTATCATTAGGGAAACTTTCTCCAGCTGTTATTCTTGCTTTCTTAGATGTTCCATCATCTTTAAGAATAACTTTTACAGAAGAACTAGGCATTCTGTTTTCATCATTATTTACACCATGATGATAGTCATAATTACTTGTTTCATAGAATAAATATTCTTTTTCTATAAGAGTTGTTTTTCCAGAAGCATCTTTTGTTTCTTTTGTAAATAAAGCGTCGTTTTCACCGGCTTGTTGCATAATTTCAACAATTGAACCAGTTTTTACACCAGAAGAATAATTTGTTGTAGTTTTTGTTTCTTTTGTAGCTAATTTTCCTTCAGGATCTTGAGAGTCTATGTCAGTTACAACATCTTGTGTAATATTTCCGCTTGCATCTTTTTTTAGGTATGATTTACTGATAGCATAAGGTGATTTTGTATTTGTGTCTGTAAAATCATCAACATTTTCTGTGGAAAATGTTTCTTTTTCGCTACTACCGTCAGGATTTATTGTTTCTTTAGATGTGGCTAATTTTGAAGACAAACCTTCTGTAAGATAAGTTTCTGTTACTTTAGTTCCATTATTAAGTTCAGTAGTAGTTGTTTTGTCTTCTACATAACCTTTTCCTGGTTTTACACCCTTTTCTTCTTTTACAGTTTCAGTTTTTGGGTCATTTGGATTTCCTGTTTCTGGAAATGTTGTTGTTTGTTCTGTAGTAGTAATTTCCATTTCTTTAAGAATATGTACTACAACTTCTGTCCCATCTGTACAGGTAATAGTCTCATCAATTGTTGTATAATCATCTGTTTCTACCTTTTTATATTCAATCTGAGTTCCGTCTGGATATTCAGAACCATCCATTTTTTTTGGAAAATCTGGATCAGTTTTGTCTGTAATTGTTTTTTCTGTGATTACAGGTTCACTTTTTTCATTATGATTACATGACATAAAAACAAATGAAACTGTCATGATTGTTAATAATAAGAGTTTTTTAATTATTTTCATACGCTTACTCCTTGAAGAATATTCTTCTAATTAAGTTGATTGTTATTATTATTTTAGCACATAAAAATTAAAAGTCAAAAAAATCTTTTTTATGGTAAAACTGATTTCTTTTCTATATGATAATAAAATATTCTCTGCTATAATAAATCTATGAAAAATACTTTTTTAGAATACGGCTATACTGAAGTTGAAATAGAAAATAAGATTAATGATGCAGTAGAAACAATCTTTAATAAACCATGGCAGCGTTTTTATTTTGAAGGAATAAATGATACAGGCTATTTTATGGATACAGGCAATTGTGATGCACGTACAGAAGGAATGTCTTATGCCATGATGATGTGTGTACTTCTTGATAAAAAAGAAATTTTTGATAAATTGTGGAAATTTTCTGTAGATTTTATGTATATGAACGATGGACCTATGAACGGATATTTTGCATGGTCATGTGGTCCAGATGGTAAGAAAAATGCATATGGACCGGCTCCTGATGGAGAAGAATTTTATGCCATGGCTTTATTTTTAGCTGGTAGAAAGTGGAGTGACGGAGAAGGAATTTTTGATTATACACAATGGGCTAGAAAAATCTTGCATAATGCACTTCATCATAACATGCCAATGTGGAATTCTACAAATTATTATGTTCTTTTTGTTCCGGCTAGTCCTTTTACTGATCCTTCATATCATCTTATGCATTTTTATCATTATTTTGCTTTGTGGGCTGATGAAGAAGATCGTGACTTTTGGAAAAAAGCTGAAAATGCAAGCCGTGAATTTTTGGTTAAGGCTTGTCATCCAGTTACTGGAATGAATCCTGAATATGCACATTTTGATGGAACTCCCGAACCTGACGCTTTTCCAAAAGGACATGGTGATTTTTATAGTGATGCCTATAGAACTGGTGCTAATATTGGTCTTGATGTTTTATGGCACGGTTCAAACGATGGTTTTTCTAAAATTGCTGATAATCTTGTAAATTTTTTTGCTGACATTCCTGTTGATGAATATAAAAAATATAAGATTGATGGTACAGCTGTAAAACTTTCTGACGGTTCTGAAGAAATGGCACTTCATCCTGTCGGTTTACTGGCAACTTTAGCACAAACAACTTTAGCATGTTCTTCTGCAGCAAAAGATTCTGCTGAAAAAATTATTAAGCGTTTTTGGGAAACTCCTTTGCGAACAGGGGAGCGACGTTATTATGATAATTGTCTTTATATGTTTGCACTTTTAGCCTTAAGCGGAAAATATAAAGTTGATTAATCGGAGAAAATAAAATGGGAAAAGAGATTGAATTAAAAGTCCCGGTTAGTGATAA
>CALAUH010000036.1 GCA_937892225.1 uncultured Treponema sp. | reverse complement strand
ATAAAAAAGCAGAAACTGTATTAAAAAATACTATCGAAATGGTAAAAAAACTTGATATGGAAATTGTTGCCGAGGGAGCAGAAACTACAGAACAAGTTGAAAAGCTTTATAATATGGGCTGCGATTTTGTTCAAGGTTTTTATTATTCAAAACCAATGTCGCGTAACGATTTTATTGAATTGTTAAAAAACAATGCTACAAATGTTATAGAGGGAGTTTAATTATGCAATATATCTATCGTTTTGATGTTGCGGCAATAGTTATTGTTCTTTCTGTAATGATTACTTATTTTAAGAATAAAACAATTAATACAAGATCGACTTTGGCTTTTACAGCTCTTTTGTGGCAATGTTTATGTTCGAGTATTTTCAATGTAATTGCAATTATTTTGATGAGGAATATAAATTCATCTAATATTGCATTTAATTATATTCTAAATATTTTATATTATATATTCTTTAATGCTATACCGCTTTGTTTCTATATTTGTGTGTATTATCTTTCAGAAACAAATAAAAAAATGCCTAGAGTTAGGTATTGGATCTTTTTTGGAATATATATCATATTCAGTTTATTAACACTTTCTACACCTTTTACAAAACTTGTCTTCTGGTTTGATGAAAATTATATTTTCCATCATGGAGTTGTTTTTTATCTTTATTATCTTTTGGCAGCTTTTTATACAACAATGGGATTGATTCATTTCTTTAATAATCGATCAAATTTTACATCAAATCAGGTTGTATCATTATTGTTTTTTACTTTTGCTTGTATAATTGCAACAATTGTTCAGGTTATTTTTCCAAATATAATGTGTATGGGGTTTGTACTGTCGCTTTCTATTCTTGTAACATTTTTGTCGCTTGAAAATCCGGATGATTATAAAGATACAGAAATGCCTTTTTATAATAAAAGAGCTTTTTTGGCAAAAGCGCAGGAAAATTTTGAAAATCATAAACGAACTTATGTTTTAGGAATTGGATGTAATCAACTTATTTATATTATAAAAGCTGTTGGTCTTAAAAATAGAATTATTTTATTCGAAAAAGTTTCTACGCTTTTAAAAAATATTCCGCATAAGAAACTGATTTTTAGATTTTCGTTTAGCAAAATAGCAGTTTTTCTTAGTGTAGAATCTGAACAGGAACGGGAAGAGCAAATTGAATATATAAAGAAAAAATTTCAAGAACCGTTTAATTGTGGAGATCTTGATATTACTCTTTCGCCAATAATTAAATTGATTCAATGTCCAAAAGAAGCAAAAAATATTGAAGAATTAACCGATTTATTTGAAGATTCATTAAATATCGTTAATAGCGATAAATTAAATAATTCTTTAGAGGTTGATGTTGAGCTTTTGGATAAACGTCGTCGTGAACATAAAATAATTCAAATTTTGGAAAATGCTATTGATGCCGAAGATTTTGAAGTTGTTTATCAGCCGATTTATTCTGTTGAAAAAAAATCGTTTACAACAGCCGAAGCTTTATTGCGTCTCAAAAATAAAGAAATAGGATATATTAGTCCTGAAGAATTTATTCCCCTTGCTGAACAAAACGGTATGATTCTAAAAATAGGGAACTTTTTGTTTAAAGAAGTTTGCCGTTATATTTCTGAAAATCGTATTTGGGAAAAAGGAATGGATTATATTCATGTAAATTTATCGGTAATTCAATGTATGCAAGAAGAATTACATATGCAGCTTACCGAAATAATGGATGAATATAAAATTGATTATAGATATATTAATCTCGAAGTTACAGAAACAACAGCAATTGTATCAAGTGATGTTTTGCATAGAAATATGGATGTTTTGCTTAAAAAAGGAAGTCATTTCTCTCTTGATGATTTTGGAACAGGATTTTCGAATACTTCGACATTGATTCAGTATCCTTTTGATGTAATTAAAATTGATAAATCTATGGTTTGGGCAACAGTAAAAGATGAAAAAGCAAGAAATGTTTTAACTCAGACTATTGCAATGGTAAAAGATTTAAATATGAAAGTTGTAGCAGAAGGAATAGAAACAGCTGAACAATCCGAAATGATTATTAATTGTGGTTGTGATTTTATTCAGGGACATTTTTATTCTTACCCACTTTCGGATAAAGATTTTATAAGATTTATTGAAGAACAAAAGAAATAGTTTATCTGTGTACAATATTTTTAGAAATAATAAAATCATTGTGCACAGATATTTTATTTATAATCTAATCCAATTAAATTTACAGGTAATATAGAAATTAATTGTAAATTTAATATCATCCCAATTTGTAAAGTCGATTAAAGAAGCAACTCCTCCACCAATCTGATTTGTTGTAGAAGGAAGATCGGCTTCGAAAGCTAAATTGATTTTTGGTTCAAGTTTTAAGTTTAGAGGTAATTTTGTTCCTGGTGTTTCATAATCAACTTTGTTGCTTCCAAAAGATAAGAGTCCTTGAATTAGGAACTTACCATCCAAATACTCAAACAAATTTGGATAAATTGTAGAAGACTGAATCAAAAGTTTTCCAGGATATTCACAATTTTCTGACAGACTGAAAAGATGTGCTCTACTAAATGTTGGAATAATTTGTGAAGGGAAATTTGTATATCGTAAAACTAAATCAATTTCTTCTTTACTAGATTCAAAACCAAATGTTGAATTAATTTCGGCTTCAAATCCAGGGTACAGCTTATTTGTATCAAAACTGTATTCATTTAATGAAAGACAATCTATATCAATTTTAGAATATGAGTAAGAATCGGTAATAGATGCAAATTCAAGTCCTAACTGGAATGAAAAACTTTTTGAGGTAGCTACATTATCATTAACGGCAAATCCATTTGCACCTGTTCTTGTAATGTTTCCAACTGTAGAAGTTAGAAGAGATACAAGCTGTTCATTTTTGTTTGTATATCTATGGTAAATAGGAATTGTTAATCCTAATATTCCGAAGTTTTTTTCTTTAAAATTTTGTTCACCGCTATTTAAATCTACGAGAGAAAAATTTCTGATAATGAAAATATCTAAAATAGAATTTCCTATATTGAATTGTGATAAAATTTCTCCAGAAAAGTTGTTTATTCCAGGGAAATAAAATGAATCAAATTCAAAAAATCCTAGGTCATTGTTGCGAGAAGTTGTACCTAAATAAACATAACCTAATCCAAATCTTGTTTTATCATTTGTATCACTTATGAATTCGACAAATGGCATTTTTATCAATGGATAAATTGAAGGATAAAAGCGTTTTTCGTTTGTTAATTCTGTTATTGGTTCTGGATTGTTTTGAAGCTGATCGATTTTTTCTTTAGAGCGGGTAAAATAATAAGGATTGTATTTTTCGATTTCTTCTTTAACGGTATTGTCTGTTGTTTCGGTATTTTCAGTGTTATTATCATTATCAATATTTTCAGAATCGATGGTATTGTCTGCGATATTTGTATCGACTGTATTATCTGCTTCATCAGTTTTGTATGAATCAACAGTTTTATTGTCATCGGTTTTTTCTACAAATGGATTAAAATCTGGGTAATCATCCTGAAGTTCTCCAAAATGCATAATTTCGCCGGCTGGAGAAGGTCCATCAAAATCTGGAACATTTCCCCATTCTTCTAGAGGTTTAATTTTTACAATATTACCTGTAGATGAAAATGAAGAATAGAAAACGCCTAAATCATTTTTATATGCCCATAAAGCTCCAATTGGATCGGCTAACATTGGTTTACAAGTAAAACTATCAGTTTCTTCATCATAATCGGCCTGATAAATTTCAAGACGACCTCTATCGTTACTTGCAAAAGTTAATGTTCCGTCCTGATTGAAATTAGGTTGAGATGGGTCAACAATTTTTTCGTCATCAAGATTATTAACTATTTTGTAAGTTGCAGTTTTTGTATCTCCAAGTGCTACACAAGCTCTATCATCTTTTATAAGCAAAAATGCTATTTTAGAACCATCTTTATTAAGAGTTGGTTGAATAAAACTATAATTATCATCATGGAAAAGAACTGTTTTATCACCAGTAAATGTATCGATTTTAACAATTTGCATTTTCATGTTATTTTGTTCAACAGCTACTAAAACTGTACCATCGCGGCTAACAGCTGGTTGGTAATATGATGAAGTGTCATGTGTTAATTGTTGTAAATCACCGAAAGATGTTTGTTTAAAAATTTGATAAATTGTTTCTTCGCCAGGAAATCTGTCGGCTCTAGAAACTTCGATTGAAGAATAAGTTGTAGAATTGATGTCGGCAGTTAATGCTTTTTCATCTGAGAATTTTGCTTTAAAAAGTGTGTAATAATATGAAGATGAAATATTGCTTCCTAATAATGATTGGTGGTAATTTTCTTCTGGATAAACATGAATTGCCGAAAGCGAGTTATTTTCTTCATAGAGAGTGATGTAAGAACCATCGTCAAAAATAATTGCAGGTTTATAAGTATGTGTTGCGTTGTAATTTGGAGAAACTATTTTTCCTTCAGTAATTGTTCCAAAGCAATTTTAACTTCGCGATATAAATCTTCTGCAGTTTTTCCTGTAACAGTATAAACAGCTTCTTCCCAAGTTGCACAATAAGAACGATTTCTTTCTATATCTGCAAGAGCTTGAATGCCCCATCGGTCGGCAATTGTGCGCATGAGTAAATATCCCATAACATAGATTTGACCTGTAGGCATTTCTTTTTCGCTTCCAATTAATCTGTATGGAATAAATGAATTGTCTAATGTTGGAGCTTTGAATTGAAGTTCGAAATATGGACTACGGCCTCGTCCACCGTTTGTTAGTTCTGTTTCGAGAACAGTAGTTAAGCCTTCCATTGCCCATCCTGATAAAGCTGCATAATCCATATTTCTAAAAAATTCACCAAAAATTTTTGCGCCAGAGTAAGATTTATCTTCAAAAGTTATATTTGCAATATGAATAAGTTCGTGAGTAAAAAACAATTTCATCCAATCATCTCTAAATCCAAAAGTTTCTTCAATAATTGGAGAATTGTACATAACAATACAAGGAGGAGCAAAATAAGTATATGCATTAACAATATTTTGTCGGCCTAAAACATAAACATTTGTTTTTTCCTGTGGCATAGAATAAATTTGTGCAATTTTATCCCATGCTTCATCTGCTATTTTTGCATATTCTTTTGCGGCAAGTTCAGAAGCACTTTCATAGATAAATGTAAAATGTGCAGTTTCTGCCTGTTTCCATCCAGAAAATTTTACATATTCATTAGAAAAAACTTTTGAGGCAAATAACAAAATAATTAAACTTAAAATAAATAGAGGAAAGATTGACCCAGCCACAATACCTATGACTGCAGCACTCCAAAGCATTTGTTCAAGCTTAGAAGCAGTATCCATGTTTATGCTGGCTTCATCTTTCAATTTAAAGATAGAGTTTACAAACTCAGAGACATTAACCCCGTTCAGTCCGGTACTTTCTCCAACATCGTCAGCAACCTGAGTAAAAAAACCGTTAAGTCCATGACCAGCTATATTAGAGACATCAACCGACACTTGACAGATGAGAAATGATAAATTTATTGCAAGTATTGCTACGATGAGACGCGGCAACATTTTTTTGATGCCATAATTCTCAATACCGTATCCAGTTAATTGTGAGATAATAATTAAGAGAACGACTATTATCAAGGCGATGCCTGTAATGTCGCGCATATACCCCCATGCTGAATATACGCCTTTATCCGGTGAGAAAAAGCCAGTATTAATCTGCATCATCGAAGCGCCAAAAAGTGTAATTATGCCTTTAAACATTAGAAGAAAATCTCCTCGATCCATGACTGAAGGCTATCGATAGCATCACTGACACCGTGAATTATCGGGCAAAATAGCCATCCTAATTCCAAGACATTTTTACAATGGTCTGGCTGAAATTGGTTATCGATTTCGCTCTCAAGGTCTGCTTCATATTCTACTGCGACGTTAATATAAGGAAGATGTTCGCGACAAGTCCAAATAAAACCAGTAGGGACATCTTTAGCGTTTTCGTTAGCGAAAGGATCTTTCATGGGCGACTTGTATGGGCCATCGGTAATAACTTCTTCAGCAACGCCATCATCTATTTGCTGTTGTGTCCGCCGCTTAGCTACGTATGCTCCAGTCTTCTGAACTTCTTCGTAGTCTGCCTCGATATTATTAATGGCTTCCAATTTTTCGTCCGTGATACTGAACGAAGGACTCACGACGATCGGTGACTATGCTTTCAAAGACTGCACAGTTTTTAATCGACAGTGGAATTTCAAAAGGAGATGTCGTTATGTTAATGC
>CALAUH010000035.1 GCA_937892225.1 uncultured Treponema sp. | reverse complement strand
CTTCTAATGAATTAACAAGTTTGAATGTAAGTGGTGCAAAATTATTAAAATATTTATCAGTTTTGGAAAATCAATTATTCTTGGTGGCGATTTATTCACAGATGCTCCGCTTACATTTTTCCCAAACACAGAAAGCATTACTGGAACAAGCACTGGTCCTAACATCATGGGCAAAGCAACTTTAGGTGGCATGATTACTCCAGACTTCAGATTATGTGTAGACGCAGCTGCATCTTTTAGTTTTAAGGTGTTGGAAATAAATAAAAACTTTGTAATTTCACCTTACATTTCTGAAACAAAATATATTGCAGACAATTTTTTCTGGACTTTCGAAGGCCGTGTAAACTTATTTCCACTTCAAAACTGGGGAACTTATTTCGACGCTGCAATAACTTGTAATTATAACCCTTTTAAGAACTTTACAATTGCAGCACTTGCGGCCGGCGGTTACAGCTTTGGCGATTTTGAAAATCACATCAAACTTTACAGAAACACTGAAACTTTGTACTGCAATCTTGGACTTGCAAATAAGGAAATCCGCTCTGGGTATGATTTTTCTGATTTGTCTGTTTCAAATTACATCATGGCAACTTTGGAACTTAGATATAAAGTTTTGCAATTTACAATTCCACCTTGTTTTCCATGCAATTTACAGCCTTACGCTTTTGCAGATGTTGCTTATGCAGATTTTGTAAATCAAAGTGGAACTAGAAAACTTTTGGACGCTTATGGAGCTGGTCTTTACTTAAACTTTGACTGCCCTGTTTTTGTGACGTTCAATTTTTCGTATGGATTTAATCATGACGGCAAAGGAAGATTTTGTTTTGCCGTTATGCAAAGTTTTTAATTTTAAGGAGAATAATAAAAAATGAAAAAACTTATCTGTTTGTTAATTAGTTTTAATTTGGTACTCGCTGCTTTTGCACAGAGTAAAATGACAAGTTCGAATCCACAAGTAACAAAAGGAATTGAGATTCACGATAAAGCTCGTTCAGGAAATTTTAATGAACTTCAGAAAGCTTTAACTTTGCTTGAACCTTACACCAAAACTGATTCAGTTGCCTGTGCTTATTACGGAAGCTGTCTTACTTTGTGTGCTGCTGAATGTGTAGAAGATAATCCTATCAAAGCACTTGATTACCTTGAAAAAGGCGGAAAGTATCTGGACGAAGCCGTTAAACTTGATTCTAAAAATCCTGCAATTCGTCTTATGCGCCTTGAAAACGGAATTGAAGTTAGCCGTACATCTCCTGTAAAACGTTACTCAGTAATTGTTGGTGATGTAGAATTTCTTATGAAAACTGATATGACTGGCTGGGACGATGCATTAAAAGCAGAAGTTTATTTATTCTGCGGTTATTTCCAGACAGATGCAGGGGACCTTGATGCCGCCCTTGACTTATTTGACAGTGCAATTGAAGCAGCCCCAAACTCAGAGCCAGGCAAATCAGCACAAAAAATGATTGATAAATATTCAGAGTAAAACTTTTCGCAAAACAGATTTGGATTTTTGGAGGATTAAATGATTTTAGAAGCAATTTTATTAGGGCTTTCAACAGGAACTTATTGCACAATGTACTGTGGCCCTGTTTTAATTCCGTTTTTATGTGGAAACGAAGATTTGCGCTACAAAAGAAACGCAGGTCTTGTTGGTAGTTTTTTAGGCGCCCGTCTTGTTATGTACTTTATTCTTGGAGCCATTTTTGCAGGTATTGGACTTTTAGTAAACGAATATATGAATCCGGTAATTGCACGCCAACTTTCGGTTTACGCATACATTTTCAGCGGACTTGCACTTTTGTTCAATTCTCTTGGAATTAAGTTTCCATGGGGCTGCGGGGAAGCCGGCGGATGTAAATCACCAAAATTTAAACGCATTGGTAACGACTGGGTAACTGCCATTTTAGCAGGCCTTGCAGTTGGACTCCACGTTTGCCCACCGCTTTGGACAGCAATTATCCGTTCAATTTTTGGCGGTAACGGTATTCCAGGCTTGTTCTACTTTGTTTTCTTTTACATTGGAACACTTCCATTTTTCATTCCTCTTTTAGGAATCCCATTTGTAACAAAAAGACTTCCAGTTTTACGTCGAGTAGCAAGAGTTACACAGTTTTTAGTAGCACTTTATTTCATCATCATACTTGGTTTAATTCCATTATTTTTCGGGTAATCACAGCCGGAGTTTTTGACAAAAATTTTATAGGAGATTTTATGATTTCGAGTTTAATTTTATGTTTTATGATGGGAATTGTAATCTTATTTTTTGTCCCATTAATGAATAACTTTTCTATTTCCAGTGTGATTTACGCACTTTTTTTGATGTACCTTTACGTACGCATGGTTTTTAGCGAAAGAAAAATTAAAGGCAGCAGCGCAAAATATCGTTCAATTTTCCAGGTTGTGTTTGCAGTAGGATTTTGTATTGCCTTTATTGCAGATTTGTATGCAGAACGAGGAAGTATGGCAATTACTGAAAGTGCTATGAGTAATACAGAAATTCCATTTTGCCACATTGCCATTCCACAAATTTTAGTTCCACTTGCAGTTACAAAAAATATTATTTTCCCAGCCCGTATCAGCGGACACTACGCTTCAATTGCAAGCATGCTTTTAATCTGGCTTGTGTGTACAATTACACTTGGCCGTGGCTGGTGCAGCTGGGTATGTTTTTACGGCGGATGGGAAGAAGGATTCAGTAAAGTCGGTAAAAAACGCCGCTTAAATCTTCTTCCAAAAAACCGTGAAATTCGTGAATTTGCATTCGGATTTTTTGTATTCATCATTCTTGCAAGCCTTTGCGAACTTGCCTGTGCTTACTGTGAATGGTTCTGCCCTTTTAAACTTGTAACAGAATTCAGCCCAATTAATTCAATTCCAAGTCTTATAGCGGCCGTAATGTTCATAGGACTTTTCCTTGGACTTGTTGTAATCATGCCAATTTTGACAAAACGAAGAACTCAGTGCAGTGCGCTTTGCCCATTTGGAGCTTTTGCTTCACTTACAGATGGAATCAGCATGTTCAAAATGAAAATCGACACAGATAAATGTAAAGGCTGTATGAAATGTGCTAAAGTATGTCCTTTTGGTGCAATCGACATTAAAACAATTCAGGACAAAAAAGGAAAACCAGAAATTACCTGTGCAAAATGTGGTGAATGTGTTCGTGCATGTCCTGAAAAAGCAATTTCTATGGCATTCCGTTTTGATCACAAATGCGGAAAAAATACTGCCGCTAAAACTAAAGCAGGCCGTGTAATTCAGGAACTTTTAGAACCAGCACAGTTATTCCGTTTTGCTGCGTTCACATTTTCTGTAATTATGTCTTCTAACTTTATGACAAAGTCTTTTGATTTAATTTTCAAGGCAATTATCAAATAAGATTCGGAGGTTAAAAATGAAAAACGCAATCAGAAAAATATTAACAGTTATTTTTGCATTCATCTGCTTCTGGGGTATTATGATTTTCTTTATAAGTTCTGGAGGGCTTTCAGAAAAACTTGGAAAACACCTTCATCTTTTACCAACTTGCACAGGCGGTGAAGTTGCTGCCGATTTTTTTGACACCGCCGGCGATGA
This sequence comes from uncultured Treponema sp., assembly GCA_937892225.1. Classification (GTDB taxonomy): domain Bacteria; phylum Spirochaetota; class Spirochaetia; order Treponematales; family Treponemataceae; genus Treponema_D. The sequence goes on along the minus strand of CALAUH010000035.1, from coordinate 4,155 downwards.
TAATGGAAACGGAAATCTTGTTTACCCTGCAAATCAGGCTTTTGCAGAAGGTTCTCTTGATTTACTACGTTATACAGTTCACGAACCTGTAATTCAGGCAAAATGGCAGCCAAGTGAAGAATACTGGCAGCTTGTTCTGGAATATAAAAACGCCGCTTCAAACGTACGCAACATCATGATTTACATTGACCTAGATAACGTACCTGAAGGAAACACCGACGCACTAACCGACTCCGCAGAAAATGTAACCTTTAGTCCAGAGCATCCATGGGACCTTGCCGTCTGGTCAAACGCCGCCGGAACAAAAGTTTACGACAGCGACAAAACCTTTATATGCAATGCAGAATGTTACGAACTTGCCGGCGGCAAAACTGTAAAAGTTCGAATTCCGTTACAAAATGAATACTTACAGGCAGTTTACGGTTCTACAAAAACTTACCACTACGTTTTGACAGGCGGTTATTCACAGTTTGACCGCGGCGGTTTTATGCCAATTGAAAAACGACGTTCAGTAAGCCGCGGTGGAACTAAATCTGCACGCGAATACAATGCGCTCATTCCAAAAGTATACGATGTACTTGGAGAAAACACCCAGCTTGGAACCTGGAATGCCCAGGATTTTACAAAGGCAGTTTTAATTCCTGTAGAAGCACATATGCATCCTTTTGCAGTAACAGGAAAAGTCTGGAAAGGAAACAGAAATGCTGACACAAATGACGACGCTTTTGTAGAAAAAGTATTTACGGAATATGCAAAATATGCACCATCTACTGGTAACTCTTATTTTGAAGACGCCGCAGAAAGTGCAAAAATGTTAAAACAGAAAATTACCGAAAACCCGGATGACCTTGTGAGCATGGCTTATTACGGTTCTTGTCTTGCAGTTCAAGGCGGCCAGGCGTCTGTAATTCAGGCAGTTGCACTTGTAAACGAAGCGTTTGAAGTTTTAGACAAAGCGGCAGAACTTGCGCGCGGAACCCCTGATGAAATTGAAGTTTTAATGAATCGCGGAAGTGTTGCAAGCTCTGTTCCAAATGATGTTTTTGGAAAAGCCGAAACCGCCGCTGCAGACTTTATGCGAGTTATAGAAATTTATAGGACAAATTGCAGTGAGGAGGAATTAAATCAGCCGGAAATAAAATCTGCAATGGCGTACTGTTACGTAATGGCTGCTCGTGCTTACAAAACTCTTGGAAAACAGACAGACGAAATTTTAGCATTACAAGAAGCCAAAAAGTTGATAGAATAGAAGTAATGAAAATCACAATTTTAGAAAAACAGCCTGGCGAAGAAGATGAAATCATCGTTAAATGCGACTACATTGATGAAAATATTTCCAGGCTGCTCAATCAGTTTAAGACTGGCGGCAAATCAAAGTTGAATTTTTACAAAGATTCAAAAATTGTTTTGCTCGAACAAAAAGACATTCTCTATTTTGAATCGGTTGATGACAATGTTTTTGCTTATACAAAAGATGACGTTTTTGAAACTAAATCTAAGTTATATCAGCTGGAAGAAGAATTACCGTCAAATACATTTTTCCGTGCAAGCAAAGCAGTCATTTTGAATATTGATAAAATTGACAGTCTTTCTCCTGCATTTGGCGGACGATTCGAAGCAGTTTTGGAAAACGGTTACAAAGTTATAATTTCCAGAAATTACGTAAACACATTAAAGGAGCTTTTAGGATTATGAAACGCGAATTAGATTTTAAGGGAGTCCTTCCCCAGATGATAAACATTTGTACCAGAGTTACAACATTAATCTTTTTGTTTTCAACAATTTTAATGAAATTTACAAATCCTGGCATAACATATATTCCATTAACTGACATTTTATACATCATTTTGATTGGAGTAATTTCCGGTCTGGCATTTATAATTTATTACATTCCCAAAAATCCTGGTAAAAAAATGATGCTCTTTCTGGAAGTCTGCTATTTTTTAATCATCAATGTAAGCGTAATGTTTTTTGCCATAAAACTTAACTGGATAAGCATTGTAAGCAAAACTTCTGTAATTGCAATGGAACTTCTTATAATCATTATTTATGTGATTGTAAAAGTCTTGTTTTACTTTTTTGATTTCCGCGAAGCAAATAAAATGAATGATTTACTTCAAAAACGAAAAGAAAAAAATAATTTAGAATCATAATGAACATATTTGTTTATGTAATAAGAATAAATCTTGCAACTTCTATATTTTGTGTTAGAATAAAATGAAATATAAATATTAGAGGTGTCATAGATGAAAAAATTATCTTCATTTATTATGGTATCGTTAGTTTCAATGATATCATTATTTGGTGCTACAGTTAGTTTTGAAAGAAAACTTCCAGCAGAACTCGATTTGTCTCCTGCAAAAACAATTGCTTATGCAGCTGTAGAAACATTTTCTCCAAAAAGAGGAGATGCTTATACAAGAGAACAGGCAACTGCAGGTGAAAAATTCCTTAAAGATGTAGCAGAATATCAGGCATTTGATGGAAGATTTACTACTGCTGCCGAAACTAATGCTGATATTGTAATTAAATTACGATATACAGATTTCAGTGTAAAAGATGATGGTGTTACAATCACACAGGATGTTGACGGTGAAACAGTTACTGTAAAAGACGAATGGACAAGAACTGTATCTGCAACTCTTGAATTTTCTGTTATTAAAGGAAAAAAAGTTGTAACAACAAAAGAAATCCATTTCTTTGATGCAAACAGTTCTCCTGTAGCTAAATCAATGTTGAATAATCCTTCAGCAATTTTGGACAAAAATCTTGGAAATTATACTTATGTTGTTGCCCGTATGATTTTTGATACAAGATATCAGCAGGCAGTTACAATCATGGATTCAAAATCTAAAGATAAAACTGTAAAAAATAAAATGAAAGAAGCTCAGAAATTGCTTAAAGGTAAAGGAAAAGATTACGACAAAGCAAGAGAAATCTACAAAGAAGTTTATGAAGCAAATCCAGAAGATCCAGCTGCAGCTTATGATTATGCAATCATGCTTCAGGTAGCAAAAGATTTCGAACAGGCTGAAGCAATCCTTACAAAATTGCAGACTGCAGATGCAAAAAATAAAACTTATAAAAAAGCATTAGAAGATTTGCAAAAGGATAAAACTGAAACAGAAATACTTAATTCTAGAAAATAGAATTGATTAAAATCACACTTCTTAACGGGGTGTGATTTTTTTTACAAAATAATTTTTATATTTTATTATAAGCGTATGAAGAAGAAATTTTTATTATTTTTATCAATTATTTTTTGTATTGTTTGTTCTTTTGGATTAACAGGTGCGTCAAAAACAACTGCTAAAGATAAATCATTTTTTTCAGATTTAGATAAATTTGATTCAAAAGATTTTGTAATGGCTGATTGGACAAACGGCGGAATGTTTAATTGCGGCTGGAAACCAGATCACATAACATTTGCTGATGGAAAAATGACTCTGCATCTTGATAATACTCCAAGTCATGATCATGATTATTCCGGGGCAGAATACAGAACTTCTAAAAAATATTCATATGGTACTTATACTGTAAGAATGAAACCAGCAAAACAAAACGGAATAGTATCATCATTTTTTACATGGACAGAATCTAAAGATGAAATAGATATTGAATTTTTAGGAAAAGATACAAATAAAGTTCAGTTTAATTATTTCGTAAAAGGTGTTGGTGGTCATGAGAAAATAGTAAATCTTGGATTTGATGCTTCAAAAGATTTCCATGAATATTCTTTTACATGGACTCCTACATCAATTGAATGGTTTGTAGATAAAAAATCAGTTTATTCTGTAAAAAATGTTGAGTTACCGACAGATCCTCAGATTATTATGATGAATCTCTGGAATGGAGTAACTGTGGATTCATGGCTAAACCCATTCGTTTATAAAAATGAAATTACTGCGACTTATGATTATATAAAATATGAGCCGTTGCCAGCTGAAACAAAATAATTTTGAAATTCTTACTTATGTATTAAAAACTTGCAGAAGTAAGAAAATCGTTATATTTTATTAAATCTTTAAAAATAAAATCCTGTCCGTGACCAAAAAATACTTTTACTTCATCATCTATAGTTAATTTTTTAATTTTTTCAAGACTTTTTATCAGTTCCCTTTCATTGCCCGTCGGTAAATCAGTACGACCTATACT
>CALAUH010000034.1 GCA_937892225.1 uncultured Treponema sp. | reverse complement strand
GTAGGACTCCCTACCCTCCAGGATATAATGCAGGAACTTGACAAGCCAGGACGTGACCCTCGAGAGCAGCTCACCGTGTTTGAATTTTCAAAAGACGTCAAGGAACTCGAGGATGTGCAGGTTGGCATGCTTCTGCCTGGCATCATCACCAACATCACCAATTTCGGATGCTTCGTGGATGTCGGCGTTCACACAAAGGGACTTGTGCATGTCAGCGAACTTGCTGACCATTTTGTGAAAGACCCATCAGAGGAGGTGCAGCTCCATCAGCACGTCACCGTCAGAGTGAAGGACGTTGACCTTAAAAGAGGAAGAATGGCTTTGTCGATGAAAGGAATAGATTGAACAAGTAAAACTTACAATAGGAATTCTCAAAGAAGCAAGATGTTTCCATACATATTGCCTCTTTGAGAATTTTTGTTGACCCTACTCAACTCGACTTCAGCTTTAGCAAAGTCTTTCGGTTACAAGGGTTATACGGTTGGCCCGTAGTTGCATTAAAATTCTGTCTGAAGACTTCAAAACCGTAAAACCTAAAAGCGTTGCGACCGTATAACTGCCATAACCTGTCAGCTGAAAGCAAATGCTAAAGTTGAGTATTTAATAGACCTAATCACAGATTTTCCTAATAAAGCTTTCTCTAATTTTGAAAATGTAGTAACTTTGTATCATCATTAGACAAAATCTATTTAATCAACTAAATCCATTTAATCATGAACAAATTTATTGTACTTTTATTTTTAATAACCCTATCTGTGCTTTCTTGTGATTTGAACGCACAAATAAAAGAAAACCTGAAATTCGGGAATCCTACCACAGAAGAGCTGACAATGGATTCTTATGCTGCAGAACCAGATATGACTGTTGCAAGAGGAACAAGATCTAAATACACAACAATTAAAGGTAACGGAAAAGATGTTGTTACAATCATGGTTTATATGTGCGGAACAGACCTTGAATCACAGGGTGCAATGGGAACTAAAGATATAAACGAAATGTTAAAAGCAACTTTAAATGATAACGTAAATCTTTTAGTTTATACCGGCGGTTGTAAAAAATGGAATAACAATGTAATAAGTTCTTCTAAAAATCAGATTTATCAGATTAAAGATAATCAGTTTATCTGTATTGAAGATAACATGGGAAATTCTCCAATGGTTTCTCCTGCAAATCTTACAGAATTTATAAAATATTGTAAAAAGAATTATCCTGCAAATAGAAATGAATTAATTTTCTGGGATCATGGTTCTGGTTCTATTTCAGGTTATGGTTATGATGAAAAAAATCCTGGTGCAGGTTCAATGACTCTTGATGGAATTGATGAAGCATTAAGAAATGCAAATGTTTCTTTTGATTTTATCGGTTTTGATGCTTGTTTAATGGCAACTTTAGAAAACGGTTTAATGCTTGAACGATATGCAGATTATATGATTGCATCAGAAGAAACTGAACCTGGAGTCGGCTGGTATTATACAAACTGGCTTACAGAATTTGCACGTAATACTTCAGAAGATACATTAAGAATTGGTAAAATTATTGCAGATGATTTTGTATCAGTTTGTAATAAAGAATGTCGTGGTCAGAAAACAACTTTATCTGTTGTAGATTTGGCTGAACTTAAAAATACTGTTCCTTCTGAATTAACAGATTTTGCAAAATCTACAGCTCAGATAATCACAAATAATGATTACAAAAAAGTTTCAAAAGCAAGAAAAAATACAAGAGAATTCGCACAGTCTTCTAAGATTGACCAGATTGATATAGTTCATTTCTGCGAAAATCTTGGAACTGCTGAATGTAATTCTCTTGCAGATGTAATTAAAGGTGCAGTTAAATATAACAGAACATCTACTAATATTACAGATGCAAACGGACTTTCAATTTATTTCCCTTATCAGAAAACAAATAAAGTAAATACTGCAGCAAGAGTTTATAAAAAAATCGGTATAGATAATGAATATACAAGATGTATTGAAGAGTTTGCCTCGACAGAAGCTGTAGGTCAGATTTCTGGTGGTGGTTCTACAAGCCCATTCCCATCTTTATCAGATACTTTATCTTCATTATCTGGAAATTCTTCTGGTGGTAGTTCTGATATACTTGGTAATATGCTTGGAAACATTCTTTCTGGCGGAAGTTCAAATTCAACTGGAATTGATACTTCAATATTAAATCTTATTCTTGGTGGAAAAAATAAAAATGCAACTGTAAATTATGTAGCTGATAATTACTTTAATCCAGAAAATCTTGTATGGAAAAAGAGTGGAAAAAATCAGGTTATTAATTTTGATGAAGACCAGTGGGATTTAATCGAAGAAATTGAATTAAACGTATTCGTTGATGATGGAGAAGGATATATAGATTTAGGTCTTGATAATGTCTATTCTTTTGATGATGACGGTGCTTTGATTGGTGAAAAAGACGGTACATGGCTTTCTATAAACAGACAGGCAGTTCCTTATTATTATCTTGATACTTGTGAAAATAATGGTAAAAGAGTTATTACTGGTTATGTTCCATGTTTCTTAAATGGAATTAGAGCTGAACTTTTACTTACTTTTGATGATGAACAGCCAGACGGATATATAAGTGGAGCCCGTTATGTTTATGAAGATGGTGAAACTGATACAATTGCCAAGAATATTGTAGAAATAAAATCTGGTGATGTTGTTGAACCAATCTGTGATTATTATTCATATAGTGGAGAATATATTGATTCTTATAAACTTGATGCTGAAATTGTTCTTCGAAATAAAAATGAAATTGGAAATATAAGAGTAACAGGTGGTAATTTAAGAGTAACATATCGATTTACAGATATTTACAATCAGAATTACTGGACACCTGTTCTTGAATAGAAATTAATTTAGATTAAAACTTTCCGGTAGGAGCTGGCCAAGAGTAAAGATTTTATAATCTGTAGTACTTTTGGCCAGTATTATTTTAAAGTCTTTATTACAGAATTCAGCCATAACCTGTCGGCATACTCCACAAGGAGGACAATAATCATCTAGATTTACTGTACCGTTGTTTTTACGTCCACCGACTATTGCTATAGCTTCGAAAGATTTACAGCCTTCGCTTACGGCTTTGAAAATTGCAGTTCGTTCTGCACAATTACTTGGACCGTAAGCGGCGTTTTCTATATTGCATCCTGTAAATATTTTATTGTCTGTTGTAAGTAAAGCCGCACCTACACAGAAGTTTGAATAAGGTGAATAAGAATATTCAGTCATTTTTATTGCTTTAGAAATAAGTTCTTCATACATCATATTTATTATTATGACGTGTTTTAATTAAAAAGCAACTTTATTCAACAATAAAAATGTAACTGTAAATATCTTGTCCGCCATCAATTTCGTATATTTCGATTCCAGGATGTTTTAAACTCATGTATTTTTTAACTTCCTGTTCTTCGTATTCAGTAGAGTCTTTACCTCGTATTAATATACATACTTCATGATCAGTAAAATCGATTTTTTCTACAGTTTGTAAAGTTGTGTGTTGTCTGTCTTGTGTATCAACAAGAATCTTCTTGCCTTTAAAACCGATGTAATCACCATTGTGAAGCTGAATACCATCCATTTCTGCATCACGAACACAGTGTGATACATAATAGGTGTCTACGCCCTGCATGGCCATTTTGATGTCATCAATGATTTGTTCAGTGTTATTTGAACTTGTATCCATCATTGTTAAAGCTGTATATCCTTCACCGATTGTTGTACTTTCAATTACGATGATGTTTGCATCTTTATACATTTTTGCAGCCTGTTGAGCAGCGAGAATTACATTTGAATTATTTGGGAAAACAAAAATATTGTTTGCATTAACTTGTCCAAATGCATTTATAAAATCTTGTGCAGATGGATTCATGCTTTGTCCACCGTCAACGATTATATCAGCTCCATGTTCTTTGAACATATTTTTAATGCCGGAACCAGCTGCTACTGCAACAATTCCATATTCTTTTTTCTCTTGAGAAGTTTTTACTTTTGTAGTGATGTCATCATCATCTTCTGAACCGTTGATACTGTTATGCTGTAAAGACATATTTTCAATTTTTGTCGTAATATATTCGCCGAACTGCTGACAGAAATTTAAGACATCCCCCGGCTTAAAGGTATGAACATGGATTTTTACCAGATCATCGTCTTTCACTGCAACGATGGAATTTCCTACGGTTTCCAGATAATCTACGATGACAGAAACGTCAAATTCCGGAATATTCACTTTTGCATTTTGAAGTTGAAGGATGAATTCCGTACAATAGCCAAATTCCAAAG
>CALAUH010000033.1 GCA_937892225.1 uncultured Treponema sp. | reverse complement strand
CAGCAAAACTTCAACAGATGAATCGTTATAGTTCACAAATAAATTTCCACCTAATTTTTTAGCAATCTGTTTTGCTTCATAAAGGCCAATTCCCTGGCCCTCAATACCTGCAGCATTTGAACCTCGCCAGTAGCTATTGAACATATATGGAATTTCATTTTCTCCAAGAGAGTTTCCGTTGTTTGTAACCGAAAAATAAAAACTTTTGCCCTGACGTTCCAATTTGATTTTAATGCCTGTTCCATCGCCATATTTAATGGCATTATCAAGAAGTTGAAAAAGGATTTTGCAAATACCTGTTTTATCACTTTTTAACAGCGGATTGTCGGTTTGTTCAATGTTATAAGGTATTTTTTTCATCTTAAATTTGTTGTCGTATTCTGTGATAATAAATTCTGCAATTTCATTCATATAAAATGTTGTGATTTGTGGCTCATATTCAAATAAAGATTTTGTAGTTGTATCCAAAATATCTGAAACAAGTTTTTGAATATCATCAGCATTTTTTTCAATTTTTGTAGCAATTTCTACATCTTTTGGATTTACGATTTCTGAATAAAGCCCTGTCTGGATTGCATTTGCATAAAGCTTGATATTAGAAACGGGAGTTTTAATTCCATGAGCAAAAGTGCTTGTTAACGTCTGCTTGTCTTTAATCAATTTAGTGACTTTCTGACGTTCATTTTCCAAAACATCCTGAAGCATATTCATTGCCCAAATATATTTTCCAAAATATTTATTTTTTGATTCCGGAAGTTTTTCTGTTTTTTCACCAAGAGAAAGCCGTTTTGGATATTCCTGTAAATCGACAAAAGGCTTTAGTATTTTTTTCAAAACAAAAAGTGCAAAAATCAAAATAAAGATAAATGCAAGTAGTAAAATTGCATTTGTTATTATCATCATTTTTTTAAATGAATTATTAGTATATTCGAAAACAACAAAACCTTGTAAAACATCCCTGCTGTTTTTACATGGAAGGACATATCGCTCTTTCTTTCCATCAGAAAAATTGAGTTTTGATTCTTCAATTCTATCAACAGATATAAACATTATTGAATCAGGAAAACTATTCTTGCCAAACTGTTTTATATATTCTTCGTGATTTACATTCTTTGTACCAACAAAATTATCGCCACTATAACCTTCGCGAACAATTCTGTTCATAACAATATTTCTGGTATTATCAGTTTTATTCTGTCTCGTAAAGAGAAAAATATTTACGCCTGTAGCAACAAAAAGAAAAGCAAGAAGATAAATTATAACAATCCGTATAAAAGATTTCATTTACACTTCACCGCCAAACTTAAAGCCTGCCTTCCAGATTGTCTGAATAAGTTTCGGCTCTTTCGGATTATCTTCAATTTTTTCACGAAGCCAACGCACATAAACATTTAATGAAGCAATTTCGCTATAACAGTCTTCGCCCCAAACAGCATTGAACAAAACATCTTTATCTACAACTTTGCCTTCGTTTTTCATAAGGTAAACAAGTATTTCGTATTCTTTTCCAGTAATTTTAACTGTATTACCATTTTTTGTTACTGTTCTGCTCGAAAGATCCACACGAATTCCACAGCTTTCAAGAACTGTTTTTTCATCAACTGTATTGTAACTACGGCGAATAAGAGCCTTGATTTTTGAAGATAAGACTGGAATTGAAAAAGGCTTATCAATATAATCATCAGCACCTATTTCCATACCAAGGATTTTACTTTGGTCATCGGTCTGTGCACTCATCATTAAAACAGGAAGAGACAAAATCTTGCGGATTTCCTCCAGCGCTTCAAAACCATTTATGCCGGGAAGACATACATCGAGCAAAAGCAATTTATAAACTTCAGATTTAAGACTTTCAATACCAACTTCTGCAGTCGCAGTTAATTCAACTGAAAAGCCTTCTTTAATAAGAAAATCCTTTAATAAAGTTCCTAATTCCTGATTGTCTTCTACAATTAGTATATCTTTCATCAGTTTTATTATATCACAAATTTAGAAGTGTCCAACAGAAACAAATTTTGGTTTATCTTGAACTCCATCTGGTCCGGTAAATGCAACCTGAATTTCACCAGTAGCGTAATCAACTATAACAGTATGAAAAACATTTTTACTGTGAATATTTGTTACAAGTTTCTGATCTACAACTTCCTGAGTTATAAGTTCCTTTACTTCTGCAACTGAAAATTTTTCCTGCGATGTTACCAAATTGTTGTATTTTACAAAACGCACAAGATTTGCTTCGTTCCCAGAATAAAAATCCTGATTTTCCTGAGTGATGTAGGAATTCAAAATACACATTGAATCGGGGCTGTCCCATTTTAAGCCGTCAAAAATTGGAGTTGAAGCTGTACGCAAAATTGAATAACCATTGCCAGATTTTTGTAATGACTCTGTTGCATCTTCTGCACAGTAAGTTTCGTTTGAATCTGCCAGCGCAATGTTGTGGCTAAAAGTAAAATTGCTGCTGTTTTCTACCATGAAGTTTCCGGTGCTGCGTGCATCTGTAT
>CALAUH010000032.1 GCA_937892225.1 uncultured Treponema sp. | reverse complement strand
TTATGCAGGTATCGGTCTGTTTGTAAGCTATGAACTTACCGCAAAAGACGCTAAACTTCCGAGATATGTAATCAACGGTTTTAATAAGGCTCACGGTGTTAAAGACGAGGCCGCACCGAATGATCCCATGGACGAAAAAGTAAAATGGTTCCGCGCTAATCCCCGTGAAGAATTCACAAGAGTTAATGACAGAGGTCAGACACTGCACGCATTCTATATGCCGACAGATGAACCGTCAGACAAATATATTATCTGCGCTCACGGATACAGAAGCTGCGGTCAGGGCGAATTCAGATTTGCCGGTAAATTATTATCGTTTGATTAAAACAGGTTATTGTAAAATATAATAAATTCTGGAGGTAAAATATGATATCATTTGAACAATATAATGCTGATAACGTATTAATTACAAAAGCAATTAAGTTTGCAACAAAGAATCACGAAGGTCAGCTTAGAAAAGGTTCCGGATTTCCTTACATCATTCATCCAATGGAAGTATGGCAGATTTTAAGAAATAATGACTGTTCTGTAAATGTACAGGTTGCCGGTCTTTTGCATGATACTCTTGAAGATACAAAAGTAACTCCGGAAGAAATAGAAACTGAATTTGGAAAAGATATTCTAGCAATAGTACAAACTGAAACAGAAGACAAATCAAAATCATGGCAGGAACGAAAGCAGCATACAATTGACCATCTGGCTTCTTCTTCAAAAGAAACAATGATGGTTTGCTGTGCCGATAAACTTTCAAACTGTCGCGCTCAATTATATGATTATAATCAGATTGGTGATAAACTTTTTAATCGTTTTAATAAAGAGTCAAAACCAGAAGACCAGGCTTGGTATTATAAGGGTATTGTAGAAGCTTTAAAACCTCTTTGTGGTATGAAAATGTACGAAGAACTTAAAGAGGTTGTAGGGAAGTTGTATAAATATTAAAAAATAATCCTGATATAAAACGTGTGTTTCCAGATTTTTTTTCTTTACATTGTTTTTATTATCTAATATTCTATTTTTAAAAGGAAGGTATTATATGAAAAAATTGATTTTATTTACAACATTTTTTGTTTCTTTATTTTTTATAACTGGATGTCAGAATCAGAATAAAGATAATGGACAATTTGAAACTACAAAAGAATTATCTGGTTATTATATTACAGGTTATGAAGATAAGATGTTCTTATATAAAGAAAATGATTATTATTTATTTGGCTATTTTCTAAAAGAAAATGCGGATTTTTATAAAACTCAGTCTAATCAAGAAAATAAAGTTGGAGTTTTACAAGTTTTCAATGATCAAAAACTAGATATTCAAGAAAATTATTCTCCAATTTATGAAAATATTAATGAAGATCATGAATATTACTCAGTAACTCCAAAAGAAGATTTTACTTTGTCAGATAAAAGTTGTTCTTTATTTAAGTATGAAGATTCTATTTACTATTATATTGTCAAAGTTCAAAACGATAAATTGATTTTTTTCCCTGGTCAAGAATCTGGTATGCCTTATGCTTGTGTGGAAAAAGATGTTAATTTTACAAAAGAATCTGGTATTATTTATAATTATAATTCTTCTACTGAATCTTTTGAAGAAGTTAATTATTTTGGAACAATCATTTTAGATGAAGTTACTTACTATTGTATTAATTTTAATAGTCTGTAATTTTATTTAAGATTTCTTATTGGAGACGGGTTATTTTTTACAAATTTTATTTACCCTATCCAATCTATCTTTCCAATCTTTTACCAGTTCTTCTGGTTCAATTGGGTAGGCTAGATCTGCCCATTGCCATACCCAGCTTTCTATTGCAAAAAGCTGATTGCTTCTAAAACTTAAGATGATTCCGTCTCCGTCTGGACCTGGATTTTCTGTATCGGGTGTGATTTTCTGATTTTCACCCCAGATACGATTTTTGGAAGAACGAACAGCATATCCGTGAAGATGAATTTTAAAATCCAGATAAAAGTCATGACACATACATCCGAAAGACCCAAGGGTCATTTTTCTAAAATCATAATCTTTTGGTAGAATAAAAACTTCGTTTGTAATTTTAAGATTTTTGATTTCACTTAATGTATAACGTCGACGACCATTTTTTACAATATCCAAAGCATGAAGATTCCAGTTGCCGTTATCAAAAATTAACTGCCAGGGTTGTACTCTTCTGTTTGAAGGTTTCGAATCTGTTAATGATTGATAATCAAAAGTAATGACTCTGTTTTCCTGCAATGCCTTATCGATAATTCGCCATGTTTCTGCAGGAACTTCTTTATTTGGAGCTCCTACAAATATGATTCTATCATTTTCTGGTTTTTTGTTGATTTTAATATTTTCCAGTGCTAAATCATGATTTTCTATTGAAAGTGATTCGAAAACTTCCTGTGCTTCTTTATAAAGAGGATTTCCTTTAACATAGTCCATCAAGGTTTTAATAAGTTTTGCCGCTTTTGCTGCATTTTCATCAGTATAAAAACGTGGAAGTCTGTATTTTGGATCAGTATAAAAGTACCCGTTGGTTTCAACATCAGTATCAATCGGAGCAGCATATTTTTCGCTAAGATCTTCTATATCGCGGAAGAAAGAAGTTTTGCTTGTTTTAAGATCATATTTTTCACTAAGTTCACTGATAATTTGATTCCATTTGAGTTTACGACCAGATGCGATAATTTCATCTATAGCCTGGTAACGTTTTGATTTTTCTGTAAAATCGATGGACATAACTGACTCCTTAAGAATTTGTTAATTAAAGTGTAACACACATTTATTCCCTTGTCTTGGGAATGTGATTTTGTTTTATAATTAATATATAGAAGTTAAAAATTTGATTGATTTTAATCTATTAAGTGGTAGAATTATATTAATAAATAAGGAGTGCATTTTATGGATAAATTTGGAATTCATCCTTCGGAAAAATTACAAAAATTATATATTGAAAAACCATATCAAATTCAGGAACCAGAAAAAGCAAAAATAATTTTTTTGGGAAGAGATGCGAATTGGGATATTAATATTGAAACACATTCAATGTTTTCTGAATTTGAAGAATATTTAAAAGATGGTGTTAAATATTGGCAAACACATGGTTATCATACTCCAATGTTAAAGCAAAAATATAAAGGAGCTGGTAAAAGATATCATGAAAAATTTAGCACAATAGGTTTTACTAAAGATAATGCAAAAGATATTTGTTTTTTAGAACTCTTAGGAATCCCTACATATGGTAAATCTTCAGGTTCAAAAGAATATGAGAAAATGCTTCTTGATGATAGTAATAAAAATCATTTGACTCGAATAAAGAAATAGCGCGTATAAGAAAAAAGTGTTTTGAAATATTGAAATAGATGTTACCAAGATGGCATATATTATATTGCCAAATCGCCAAACGAAATATTGCCAAATCACCGAATGTATAATATATTTATTATATGAATTCATATAAAACACGTATAGCAGATTCAATTCTTGAAAGAAAGTTAAAAAGTAAAGGGGCAGTTCTTATTGAAGGTCCTAAATGGTGTGGAAAAACAACAACTGCCGAACAAATATCTAAAAGCATTTTATATATGTCTAAACCAGAAGATATAAAAACAAATCTTATGATAGCAGATATTAATCCATCAAAGCTTCTGGAAGGTGAAACACCTAGACTTATTGATGAATGGCAGATTGCTCCAAAATTATGGGATGCTGTACGTTTTGAATCAGATCATAGAGATGGATATGGCCATTTTATATTGACAGGTTCTGCAGTTCCACCAGAAATGAATAAAACAATTCATACTGGAACGGGAAGGGTTGCTTGGATAAAAATGAGACCAATGTCCTTATATGAATCAGGTGAATCATCTGGTGAAATAAGCCTAAAAGAATTATTTAATAAACCTGAAAAAATTTTTGCAGAGAATAAAATAAGTAATCTTGACGAACTTGCGTTTTTAATTTGTCGTGGTGGTTGGCCTGGGGCTTTAGAAATGGACGATGATATTGCACTTGAACAGGCATTTGATTATTTTGATGCAGTAGTTAATATTGATATTTCAAGAGTTGATAATGTAAAAAGAGATCCGGAAAGAGCTAAGAGACTAATGAAATCTTATGCCAGACATCAGGGAACTCAAACTGCTTATACAACTTTAAGAGATGATATTGTTGTAAATGAATCTGAAACTATCACAGAAGATACGGTTTATTCATATACACAGGCTCTTAGAAAGATTTTTGTAATAGAAGATATGCCTGCATGGAATCCTAATTTAAGATCTAAAACTGCTATTAGGACTTCTGACACACGTTATTTTATAGATTCTTCGATTGCAACAGCAAGTTTAGGATTAGGACCAAATGATTTAGTAAATGATTTAAATACAATGGGTTTGTTTTTAGAAACTATGTGTGTAAGAGATTTAAGAGTTTATGCTCAAAGTCTTGATGGGGAAGTTTATCATTATCGTGATAAATCCGGACTTGAATGTGATACTGTAGTTCATTTAAGAAATGGTTCATTTGGTTTAATAGAGATAAAACTTGGTGGTGATAGATTAATTGAAGAAGGTGCTGAAAATTTAAAACGCTTTAGTTCAAAAATTGATACAACTAAAATGAATGAACCGGCATTTCTTATGGTTCTTACGGGAACAGGAAAATATGCCTATAGACGAGATGATGGTGTATATGTTGTTCCTATTGGTTGTTTGAAAAATTAATTTTTATTCCCGTGACTTGGGAATGGCTTTCTTTTATATTTATTTGTAAAAGGAGGCTTTATGAATATGTTAAATCGTATTAATCAGGTTTATGAACTTTTTCAGGAAAAGGTTGATGAACCTGTTTTACTTTTAAATTCTTGTAATAATAATGTTTCTGTCGAAGAAAAAGAAACTGACTCAAATTATGATTTATCAATTTTAAATACTTCTATTCCTGCAGAAAAAATTGTCCAGATGATTCAAAACGCTCTTGCTTATGATATTAAAAATAAAAATAAGCAGGGGATAAAAATTCTCTTTTATGGTGTAAGTGGTGGTGGAAAAACAAAACTTGCTCATTATATTGCTGACAGTATGGGGAAAAAAATTCTCTCTAAAAATGCATCTGATCTTTTAGGAATGCATGTAGGTGATTCTGAAAAAAATATTGCTAAGGCATTTTCGGAAGCAAAAGAACAGAAGAAGGTTTTACTTTTTGATGAAGTCGACAGTTTTTTTCGAGACAGAACACTTGCTTCTCAAAGATTTGAAATTACAGAAACAAATGAATTTCTTACTCAAATGGAAAATTACAAAGGGATTGTAATTTGTACTACAAATTTACGCGGAATTATGGATAAAGCTATGCAGCGTCGTTTTGATTTTATGGTTGAATTTAAATCACTTGAGAATTCTGGTGTTAATGTTTTATTAAAAAAATATTTTTCTGATTTTAATTTTCCAAAGGAGGATGTAGAAAAACTTTGTGATTTTAAAAGTGTAACACCTGGTGATTTTGGAAATCTGTTTTCACGACTTAGATTTTTAAATCCAGAGGAAGTTACCTATAAGTACATCATAGATGAGCTTTGTAAAATGCAGGAAGAAAAAGGATATGGCAAAAAAACTATAGGTTTTGGTTTTTAGATTTAATAAGGAGATTAGACTATGAATAAATTTGTAAAGAAAGAAATATTATCATTGGAATTGGGAGAAGGTTTATGCTCAGAAAAGGAATTTAATATTATTAATAAAATAAAAGATTTAATTATTAATAATATTTTTAATTCTTCTGGAGTTCTAGTTACATCTATAAGTTTATATAAAAATTTATCACTTAAGCCATATGAATATGTTATAAAAATTTCTGATGTACAGGTTGCTTCTTATGAATTAAAGAAAAATTCTTATTTAATTTTAGATATAAAAGATAACAAAATACAGGGGAAACTTACAAAAGATCCTATTTTAAATTTATCTTCAGTTTGGGTTTCTTCGAAAAAAAAACAGGAAGCAATAGAAAACGGTAATAAAGCGATAATATATTATGATGTGTTAAAATTTCATTTACAGGAAATAATAAAAACACATTTAAGTTCTTTTATTACGACTCAATATGTAATTGAATTATTAGGTGATGTTATGGCAGTAAATTCACCTTTATGTTTATCACTTACAGATAAATATAAAAAGGAAACTTGTAGTGTTGTAAAAAGCGTTCTTCGTTCTCTTTTAGATGATGATATCAGAATTAATAATATTGAAACTATCTTTGAAACAATGGCTGATGAAGAATATTGTAAAAGTGATAGATTAAATTCTCTTATTCAG
This sequence comes from uncultured Treponema sp., assembly GCA_937892225.1. Taxonomy (GTDB): domain Bacteria; phylum Spirochaetota; class Spirochaetia; order Treponematales; family Treponemataceae; genus Treponema_D. Next base: position 11,761 of record CALAUH010000032.1, on the reverse strand, counting down.
AAAGTTCGTCATGCACTTGCACCGACTATTGTAAATTCTCTGGTTTCAGATAATCAGTTAAATTTAATTCAGATTGATAAAAATTTTTCTGAATATTTAGAAGATGCAGTTAATTGTAATTTTAAGGAAAATGAAATAGAAGATAATTTTAAAGAAAGTTTTAAAAAAGAATTTTTAGAAATTTATAAGAAATTAGATTCCACACCAGTTGTTGTTTGTAATGATGATATTCGTGAAATTTTAAATGGCTTTATTACTATAACTTGTGGAGTAAATGATTTTAAAGTCATTTCTGATGTTGAGTTAGCTATTGCATCACAAAATATAGATATGAATAAAATTAACTTTAATTTCGTTGGAATTTTAGGGAAGGACTTTGTTCCAAAAGAAGAAGAATCAAAAAAAATTAATAATCAAAAAGATTCAGAAAAAGATAGAGATGTTATTAGTGATAAAGAAACTTTTTCCAAAGTTCAGGATGCTTTAAGAAAAGTACTGAATAAATTTACTTTACGTGAGCAGAAAATTCTTTCAATGCGTTTTGGTCTTGATGAAGAATACAGTCATACATTGGATGAAGTTGGACTTTTTTTTAATATGTCGCGTGAAGAAATTCGTAAGATTGAAGTAAAAGCTTTACGTTTATTACGTGATATTGATAATTTTTAATATTAATAATCATTCCCGTGACTTGGGAATATGAATATTTTATATTTTAGGCATAAGGAATATGTCGGTCAAAAACTGACATATTAATTTAGTGTTTTATAAGGAGAACACATGAAAAAATTAATTTACTCAATTACTATTTTTTTGGTTAGTGTATTTATGACTGTAAGTTGTGTAAGTACACCAAAAACTACAGAAATTTTTGGAACTACAGAAATTATTGAACATAAAGGAACTGCTTTTGGAGTTTCTCAGCCGGAATGGGTTGGAGCTGTTCTTACAACTACAAATCAAGATGTATTAAAAAAGGTTTTGAATATTGATAAACATATATGGAAAGTTTCTAAGAGTGGTGAAAATCTTGATTTTGTAAAAACATGGGCAGATCAGGTTGATGCTCGTGCAGAAATTACTGCTTCTATTCAGCAGGGAGTTTCTGATTTTGTTGGAGCAAAAATGAAAGGTGATCAGGAAGAAATTGAAGAAACTATTGAACGATTTTCTGCCCGTGCTTCTGCAATAATTGTATCTGGACTTAATAAAGAAACGGAATGGTGGGTTCTTTCCCGAACTACTCTGGATAAGAAAAATAATGTTAAGCCTAAATATACATATATTGTTATTTATTCTTTAGATGAAGATTTATATGCTAAACAAATTAAAAAGGCTTTTCGTGGTGAAGATGAAAAGATTGTTGATGAATTAATTGATTATCTTATGGATTATACAATGTCTTCTAGAAGTGAATAAAAATATAACGGAGGCGGAATATGAAAAAATATATTTTTATAATATTTATGATTTGTTCTGCTTCTGTTTTTGCTTCTTCTCCAGACTGGGTGGTAAATTTAGAAAAGAAATTTCCAACAGATAGATATATAAGGGCAATTGGAGAAGGAGCATCTGTGGAAAAAGCAAAAGAATCAGCTCTTGGTGAATTAAGTTCATATTTTTATCAGAGAGTTTCAAATCATTCTTTTGCATCAAAAATAAACAGTTTAAATGATTCAGTATATTCAGACAGTTTTATTTTTAAACAGTCAATAACGGCATTATCTGATTCGAAACTTTATTTTGTTCAATTTACAAATGGTTATTATGACAATCATTTTAAAAAATGGATTGTTTGTGCTTATATTGAACGTGAACAAAGCTGGAAAATTTTATCAAAAAAAATGAATTCAATTATTACTGTTTATAACAGTTTAATTAAGGATGCTGAATGTGAAGAAGAAAAATTATTAAAAATTCTTCTATATAAAAATGCAGAAAAACAGTTAAGTGATTTTAATACATTTTATAAATACGCTCTTGTAATTTTGCCAGATGAATGCAGTATTTATAATTCGTTTATTAAAAATAGTATAGATAATTTAGAAAGACTCAATCAACTTAAAAAGGAAATAACTTTTTCTATATCAGTTATTGGTGACTTTCAAAATGAAATTCAAAATCATATTGCTTCAATAATTTCAGAAAAAGGACTCATAGTTATACAGCAAAATGGAATGTATAAAATTGATGCAGTAATTATTTTAAATCAGACTAAAACAAATAACATATATTTTGCTTCACCTCAGATTCAAATCACTGTTAAAAATGATTTTAAAACAATTACTTCTTTTTATAAAAATGTGGAAAAAATTGCTGTATATAATTTTGATGTTTTAGAAAATATGATTATTGCAAATATTCAGGAAACTTTGGATTTATCTTTTAGAGAATTATTTAATGGAGATTAGATATGAATAAAAAACATCTTGCAATTTATTTGTTTTTATATTTTTCAATTTCATTATTCGCAAAAGAAACTTTAGATATGTCAATTTCTAAAGCTGGTAAAGATATTATAGAAAACTGCAAAGAAAATTCCATATTGGTAATTGATGATTTTGAAAGTAGTTCTGAAAAAATGACTCTTTATATTAGAGAACAACTGGCAGATTTGTTGTTTGATAATAATAAGCAGATAAAAATAGTTACTCGTGAACATATGGGAAAAATAGAAAAAGAATTAGACTTTCAAAATTCAGGCAAAGTCAGTGTAAAATCAATAATTTCTGTAGCAGAAAGAATTGGTGCACATTGTTTAGTTTTTGGAAGCTTTGAAGAAGAAAATGAAGGCTACATTATAAAAGTTCGAATGCTTGATGTAAAAACAGGAATTTATTTATTTAGGAAAACATATAGTTTTTCGTATTCAAAAAAAATTGAACAATTGTTAGGAAGAAGTTCTGATTTTAAGAAAGTTTCAACAGGAATCTCTGGAGAAATAAATAAAAATTCTCTAGATTTTTTTGCAATTGCAGCTGGTCTTACTTTTGATATTTGTGTTACAAGAAAAATTTCATTAGGAAGTAAAATTTTATGCAGCTATGATTTTTTAGAAAAAAATAATCAGATTGTATCTACTGAATTTCTTGGAACTGCACGTTATTATTTTGTATTTTCTGGCGGTGTACCTGGGACTGGTATTTTTGCAGAGGTTCTTGCAGGTGCAGATTTTATTCTGGTAAATTCTGAATTAAATTTTTTATTTTCTGCTGGAGCAGGAAGCGGATATAGATTTGCATTTAGCAATATTTATTTCGAACCTTCTGTCAGATTTGGATACCCGTATATTTTGGGAGTTGATTTTTCTTTAGGTTTTAGATTTTAGTTTTATCTGGAGGTATTTTATGAAAAAAAATTATTTTGTGTTTTTATTAATCTCTTTATTTTTTGTATCATGTGAAAATCCTGAATTGGTAAATATAACATGTTTGTATAAAATTAATTTTGAAACAAACGGTGGTTCTGCTATAAAAAGTTATAGAACTGATTGTGTGGAAACTCTTCCGCTTACATATAAAACAGATTTTGTATTGGAAGGATGGTATGAAAAAGCTGATTTTAGTTCAACACAGATAAAGTTTCCATATAAAATTTCAAGAAATACTGTTCTTTATGCAAAATGGAATGATGTCTCTTTTGTAAAGTATAAGGTTGAACATTATAAACAGAGTACTGATTTAGACAAATATGAATTATCAGATTTTGAAGAATTTACAGGAAAGAGAGGTTCGAAAACTCAGGCTGTTTCAAAAACTTATGATGGATTTTCTGTTAAAGATTTTATACAGGAAGAAATTAATTCAGATGGTTCTACAGTTATTAAGATTTATTATGACAGAAATAAATATAAGGTAAATTTTAATTCTAACGGTGGAACTGGAACTATGACTAGTCAGAATTTTATGTATGGAATTCAACAGAATTTAAAAGCAAATGCTTTTACGAAATCAGGATACTATTTTGACGGTTGGGCTTTTTCTCCTGATGGAAATGTTTATAAAAAAGACATGGAAACAGTTTTACTTTTAGAAAATGTTACTCTTTATGCAAAGTGGATTTACGGTAAAAGTGTTTCATCAGAAAATATTAATACTTTGAAATTAGAAAATCTTGAAAGTTCGTGCGTAGTAAAAATTACTGGAATTATAGATGATTCAATTCTTTCAAAAATTAAAGATAAGATTTTACAGGCAAATCAAAAGATAATTCTTGATTTATCTGAAACAACAGGTCTTACATCTATTAAATCTTATGAATTTAAAGAATCATCTCATAATATTGGAACAGAAAATTATACAAAGTTAAAATCACTTATTCTGCCAGATTCAATTATTTCAATAGGTGAATATGCATTTGTAAGCTGCAAATCACTTGAAAGTATTTTAATTCCTGCCAGTGTAAAGAGTATTGGATATAAAGCGTTTTATGATTCAGGTCTTAAGACGTTAGAACTTAATGAAACAAAGACAATCGCTTTTTCTGCATTTTGTAATTGTAAAAAACTGGAATCATTAAAAATTTCAAATGTACAAAATAAAAAAACTGCAGGTAACCACAAGGATTACCTGCAATCTATTATCTTTATACGTATCACGCGAACGAGATAACACAAATGTTTTATTCCATCTCAATTGTTCCAGGTGGTTTACTTGTCAGATCATAGAATACGCGGTTTACTCCACGAACTTCATTGATTACTCTGCTCATTACAGTCTGAAGAACTGCGAATGGGATTTCTGCTGCCTCTGCAGTCATGAAGTCGATTGTTCTAACGGCTCTGACTACAACTGCATAATCATAAGTTCTCTCATCACCCATAACACCAACGGAACGCATGTTAGACAGTGCTGCAAAGTACTGGTTTGGCATCCAAGGAGCTTCTACACCATGCTCTGCCTTGTACTGTGCTGCTGCCTTATCCACCTCAGTACGGTAAATATAATCTGCATCCTGCACGATACGAACTTTATCAGCAGTTACCTCGCCAACAATACGGATTCCAAGTCCTGGGCCTGGGAATGGCTGACGATATACCAGGAATTCAGGAAGACCAAGTTCAAGACCAACCTTACGAACCTCATCTTTGAAAAGGTTACGAAGTGGCTCGATGATTTCCTTGAAATCAACATAATCCGGAAGACCTCCAACATTATGATGAGACTTAATTACAACAGACTCTCCGCCAAGACCAGATTCTACAACGTCTGGATAAATAGTTCCCTGTGCAAGGAAGTCAACCTTACCAATCTTCTGTGCCTCTTCTTCGAATACTCGAATGAACTCTTCACCAATAATTTTTCTCTTGCTCTCTGGTTCTGTTACGCCGGCAAGCTTGCTGTAGTAACGTTCCTGAGCATTAACACGAACAAAATTAATATCGAAGTTGCCACTCTTGCCAAAGATTGCTTCTACTTCATCACCTTCATTCTTACGAAGAAGACCATGATCAACAAATACACATGTCAGCTGTTTTCCGATTGATTTAGCAAGAAGTGCTGCAAGTACAGATGAATCAACACCACCTGAAAGTGCAAGAAGAACTTTTCCGTCTCCAACTTTCGCACGAATAGCCTTTACCTGTTCTTCTACGAATGAATCCATTCTCCAGTCGCCTGCGCAGCCGCAAACATCAAGAACGAAGTTCGAAAGCATTGTCTTACCTTCCACAGTATGAAGAACTTCTGGATGATACTGAATTGCATACAGGCCTGCTGCGGCATTCTCACATGCTGCTACAGGGCAGTCTGCTGTATGTGCTGTAATTTCAAAATCTGGAGCAATCTTGGAGATATAGTCGAAGTGACTCATCCAGCAGATTGTCTTAGGTGATACATTCTGATAAATCTTTGAATCCTGCTTATCGATCAGAACCTCTGTCTTACCATACTCACGTACTGGTGCCTTCTCAACTTTACCACCAAGTACATGCATCATAAGCTGTGCGCCATAGCAAAGTCCGAGAACCGGAATTCCCATCTCGAATAATTCTCTCTTATATGTTGGTGCACCTTCTTCATAACAGCTGTTAGGACCACCTGTAAGAATGATTCCTTTTGGATTCATTGCTTTAATCTTCTCAAGATCTGTTTTATATGAATAAATTTCACAATAAACATTGCACTCTCTGACACGACGGGCTACAAGCTGATTATACTGTCCACCGAAATCAATTACGATAACTAACTCTCTGTTCAAAGGGTTATCCTCCTTTATAAATTAATAAAATAATTATAGAATAATACAGGAACATTTACAAGGAACTTCCTCATAAACTCCAAAAATGGTTAAAAGCCATATCAAAGATTGAACAATTTATGAACAAAACGTTTACACATTCTTTAAAATATCAACATAGTTTACTCATAAATAACTTGTATAGTAGTACTTGTAAAGAACAAAGCATTTAAGTCTAATTTAGATATATATTTTTCTTTTTCATAATGCCGATGCAGGTTTACCTGCATCGGTACTCCTCATTTATAGGGGTATTTTCCCCAAACACAGGATTAAAACAGGCCATCGCAGCTGCGATGGCCTTTATTGATGTCTGATATTTACTTAGGCGATACCTGTGAACAGTTATCGAAACACCATTCTTCAACGATTGCGATGATTACGCTGTTCTTGAATGATTCATAAGTTCCGTTGTCTTCAAGTTCTTTCACAAATGCAGCCGTATCTTCATATGGCCATTCTCTGCCATATGCTGCGTACATAGTTTTATTGTTCTCACAATATTCTTCAATTCTGCGAGTAATTTCTTCTTCCGGAGCAAGACTCTCTTTCTCAGCGATCAACTTCGCAACCATTGTTGTCTTCAGTTCTTCCTTCGCTGTGCCTGAAAGATATGAAACAATTGTATCTGCTGTGTATCCGTACTGCCCAATATACTCGTCATATTCCATGTCATTCTCAGCAGCTGTCTGCTGGAGCTGAGTTTTGTAAGTCTCGATCAGAGCCTGAAGTTCTTCTTCCGGATATCCTTTTACCTCTGCTCCGTCAAGAATTGTCTGCCAGATCTTTGGTACAACAGTATTCAGAAGCGACTGCCTGTTCTCTTCTTCGAGTGCAGCCTTTGTCTCTTCCTTTAATTCATCTACTGTTTTTGCTGTTTCAGAAAGCTTTCCTGCCACTTCGTCTGAAAGCTCTGGATACTGAACAGTAGTAATACCTTTCAGTTTAATAGTAAATACTGTATCTTTTCCTGCAAGCTCTGTGTTGCCATATGTCTCCGGGAAGGTAACATTGATATCGAATGTTTCTCCGGCCTTATGTCCAATGATCTGCTCTTCAAATCCTGGAATGAACATTCCCGAACCAATTACAAGATTTGTTCCTTCTTCGCTGTCATCTGTTCCACCCTGAAATGCAACGCCGTCCAGCTTTCCTTCGTAATTGATGATTGCTGTGTCTCCGTCTTCTACTGCACGGTCCTTCACTTCAACAGTCTCTGTAAGTCCGGCATTAACCATCGCTGATCTGATTGCAGCTTCAATATCTTCTTCTGTAACATCTGTTGTTTCATATTCCGCTTCAACGCCTTTATACTGTCCAACTGTCACATATTCATTCTTTAAGCCAGAGCCACATCCTGTGAGCATAAGAGCTGAAAGCACAGTAGCAGTTGCCAGCATTGTGATCTTTCTCATTCTGAGTCCTCCTGATTACTGAAAATCTCGCTATTATGTTATAACATAGTTTATTTGTAAAAGGAAGTGCTTTACAAAAGTTCACAGTAATTTCAAGATTTCCCCCTTACAATACCAAATCACTTGCACTCTTATGAAAAGAATGATAAAATAGTTTAGTCTAGAAATTAGTACGGGAGGCAAGCCGTGAGTAAAGTAACAATTGCATTATTAGTAATCACAGCTATTTTAGCAATAGCAACAGTCGCTTTATATTTCCTTGGAAAGAGAGCTCAGAAAAGACAGGCCGAGAGTGAGGTTAAACTTCAGGCTGCAGCACAGCAGACAAACATTCTTGTAATTGATAAAGGAATCGTAAAACTGAAGGAAGCGAACCTTCCACCGATGGTTCTCGAGCAGACACCTTGGTATCTTCGCCGTTCAAAAGTTCCTGTAGTAAAAGCTAAAATTGGTCCAAGAATCATGACTCTCATGTGTGATGAGAAGATTTATGACATGGTACCAGTTAAGAAAGAAGTAAAAGCTACAATCAGTGGTCTTTACCTTACAGGAGTAAAAGGTCTTCGTGGACCTCTTGAAGTGCCAAAGAAAGAAAAGAAAGGCTTCTTCAAAAGATTATTAGGAAGATAATGAACATAAAAAAATCACCGCAATCTGCGGTGATTTTTTTAATCGTTTAATATTTCATCAGCATTGCAAGCTGAGCGGATATTCATCTCTACCCTGCTTCTGGATAAACGTTCTCCCTCAACTTCCATTCCATATTCGATAAAGAGATCGATCTTCTCCTCATCTACACTCAGTTCAATATTGTCAGTCACCATATCCACATCTACAGTTCCATAAGGAGTCTGGTAGAGTGTACGATTGCTCTTTCCAGGTTCATAGATCATGAGTGCATTCGATGCACCGGTCTTTCTGACCTCCACGAGCTGGTCACTGACAATCTTCACTGTATTCTTTATGAGTGTATTCACATTGTCCAGCACTTCCTCATATAAGATGAAATGCTTTCCGTTTTTATAATAATATGTTCCCGGCGCAATTACCTCGATAGGTTCTGCAGCCTCGTCATTCTCGTCACATGATTCATGAAACCCGAGAATTCTGATCAATATATCCTGTGTCATATTCTCCTCTTACAGAGCAAGAGTTCTACAAACATCATACTGATATGGGTCAATTCCCTTAGACATCTCAAGTGCTTCATTGATGTCAAAGTCCAGATACTTTCCGCCTTTGTAACCTACTACACGGTTTGTCTTTCCTTCAATAAGAAGGTCAACGGCTTTTGCACCCATGATAGAAGCATATACTCGGTCCTTACATGTTGGGCTTCCTCCACGCTGGATATGTCCAAGAATTGTAGCACGAGTCTCCATTCCTGTAGCTTCTTCAATACGTTTTGCCATATTAACAGAATCGCCAACACCCTCTGCGTTGATGATAATATAATGTTTCTTGCCTTTACGTCTTTCTTCAATAATATTGTTGATGATAGCAGCCTCATCATACTGATGATCTTCTGGAAGAAGAATGTACTCAGCACCGTTGGCAATACCACACCAAAGTGCAATATAACCAGCATCACGACCCATAACCTCGATGATACTACATCTTTCATGAGATGTTGAAGTATCACGGATCTTGTCGATTGCCTGCATAGCTGTATTAACAGCAGTATCAAATCCGATTGTATATTCTGTACAAGCGATATCAAGGTCGATTGTTCCTGGTACACCTACTGTGTTAACGCCGTACTCTGAAAGTCTCTGAGCTCCCTTGAAGGATCCATCTCCACCGATAACTACGAGCCCGTCGATACCGTACTTCTTACAGATAGCAGCTGCCTTCTGCTGTCCTTCCTCTGTTCTCATAGTTGCGCATCTCGCTGTCTGGAGAATTGTACCACCTCTCTGAATGATACCTGATACATCACCCGCATTCATAGCGATGATGTCTTCTCTGAGAAGACCTGAGTATCCACGACGGATACCTCTTACTCTGATACCTTTTGATAATGCGCGACGTACAACTGCACGAATTGCTGCATTCATACCTGGAGCATCTCCTCCACTAGTTAATACGCCAATAGTTCTGATTCCATTGTTCTGATTCAAATCCATCATAATATACCTCCACCCCGCCGCTCTTCGGGACTAAATAACCTGATTCATATAGATTACACATTGTATAATTATTCACAATATGATATTAAACTATTTAAAAAATCTTTTCAATTGGTTTTTCAACTACTTTTACTCTACTATTACCGTAACAATTCGTCAATCTGCTTAAAATTACCGTATTTATACTAATATTCTTATTTTTCGGCAGACGTTTGACCTGTCTTTCGGCCTTACAGTAGATCATAATTTCGTCATCACCTTCGCTGTCGATCAGCATTGCATACAGGTTTTTTTCTTCTGCAAGGAACTCTGCTTTCGTATTATATTGGATCCAGAGTTCTTTCTTTGTCTGATCAAGCGGGGCTACCATCTCACAGATGAGTTTGCTTGCATTGTCATCTTCTTCATTGACACGTCCTTTGACAAAGACCTTTCCTTCCTCTACAAGGAACTGCTGGTACTTCTCATAATCACGCGGGAAGACAACCACTTCCACGGTTCCCATAAGATCTTCCAATGTCAGGAATGCCATGGTTTTATTCGTTTTTGTATATTTGATCGTCTTGCCTGTGATCATGCCGCCAACGATTTCCTTCGCTCCGTCACGAACACGGGTATGCCCGGTTTCTTCATTGATCTGGAAATCCATCGTCGTAGCAGTAATATTCTTACGCCACATTCCTTCATATTCCTGAAGGGGATGGCCGCTCAGGTAGATGCCAAGCACTTCTTTTTCAAATGCGAGGATCGTATCAACCGGATATTCTCCGACCTTCGGCATCACAACGTCAAATTCCGCCTTCTGCTCTTCCCCTACAATATCGAACAGAGACATCTGTCCAACCATCGAATGCTTCTTGCTCTGGGCAATCTGGTCCATCAGCTGAATGTAAACCATCATTTTCTGCTTTCTGGTTCCCTTCAGCTGGTCCATCGCACCTGCTTTGATGAAGTTTTCTACGGCTCTCTTGTTCACTTCCCTGCCGTTCATTCGTTCCAGGAAATCCTTCAGGCTGGTAAATGCACCTCTTGCTTCTCTCTCTTCAATGATAGAAGCGATCACAGGACGTCCGATACTCTTGATTGCTGCAAGTCCATACACGATGCATCCATTATCCACAGAAAATCCTGCTCTTCCCGTATTGATATCCGGCGGAAGGATCTTGATTCCCATCTGCCTGCAAGTGTAGATGTATTCTGCAACCTTACCGGAGTTATCGATCACAGAAGTCATAAGGGCTGCCATAAATTCTACCGGATAGTAGTACTTGAGGTAGGCCGTCTGATAGGCTACCACCGCATAAGCTGCCGCATGACTCTTGTTAAACGCATACTTCGCAAAATCAATCATCTCATCGTAGATCTTATTGGCTACATTTTCAGGAATACCCTTGGACATACAGCCCGGGATATGTTCTGCAGGGTTACCATATACAAAGTTCTGGCGCTCCTTCTGCATGACATCGCCTTTTTTCTTACTCATGGCACGGCGTACAAGGTCGCTTCGTCCAAGAGAATAGCCTGCCAGATCTCGTACGATCTGCATAACCTGCTCCTGGTATACTATACATCCATAAGTCGGAGCCAGAATAGGCTCCAGCTGCGGGCAGTCATATGTAATGGTATCAGGATTATTCTTGCCCTTTATATATGCAGGAATGAAATCCATAGGACCCGGTCTGTACAGCGAGATAACGGCGATAAGATCCTCAACCTTTTCCGGCACGACCTTGACCAGTGCGCGGCACATTCCCTCGGATTCGAGCTGGAACACGCCCGACGTATAGCCGTCGGCGAGCATCTTGAATACGCCCGCGTCGTCGTAATCTATCTTTCCGAGGTCGAAATCGGGCTGAGTTTTCCTGACCATCTTCACGCAGTCGTCTATGACGGTCAGGTTGCGCAGTCCGAGAAAGTCCATCTTGAGCAGTCCGAGCTTCTCGAGATGGGTCATCGTGTACTGTGTGACGATATCGCCGT
>CALAUH010000031.1 GCA_937892225.1 uncultured Treponema sp. | reverse complement strand
TAATTCAACATCACTTAAACGAAATGTTATTGAACGGATGTGAATACGCTGTTGTAGAATCTTCATCACACGGACTTTCTACTAAATTAAACAGACTTGGCAATGTTCTTTTCGACTGTGGTGTATTTATGAACGTAACTCTTGAACATCTTGAATTCCATAAAAATTTTGAAACATACAGAAGTGATAAAGCAAATCTTTTTAGAGCATTAGATAAACATAATCATATAAAAACGATTGCCGGTGAAAAAAGAAAAATCAATTCAATTGGTATTGTAAACCTTGAAGATGAATCTAGTTCATACTTTATAGAAGCTACAAAAAGACCTGTTTACGGATTTACAACAGAAGGTAAAGCAGGCAAAGCAGCAGCAGAAAGCGGAGCAAATGCAACTGCCCTTCCACCAATACCAGAAAATTTAAGATATATGACTGCTCATAATATTGCAAGTGCAACTTATGGTTTAACTTTCAGCGTAGATGCAGACGGAAAAGATTCATTATATCCAGAAAATTATGATCCAGTCTTACCTAGACCACACACTCATTTTGAAATAAAAGCAAATCTTCCCGGAGCTTTTAACGCATACAATATTATGGCAGCAATTACAGCCGTAAGCAGTGTAACAGAACTTTCTTTTGAAGAAGTTGCATCTCATGTTAATAGTTTAACTCCTGTAAAAGGAAGAATGACTGTAATTGACGAAGGTCAGCCTTTTGAATTAATTGTTGACTATGCCCACACACCTTCAAGTTTCGAAACAATTTTTCCTCCAATACGTCAAAGATGTACCGGAAGAATGTTTGCAGTATTTGGAAGCGGCGGTGAACGAGATTTAACAAAACGACCTTTGCAGGGAGAAATTGCAGCACGTTTCTGTGATGTAATTATTCTTGCAGATGAAGACCCTCGTGGAGAAGATCCTGTCGAACTTTTAAAAATGATTGCAAAAGGTGCTGAAGATGCAGGCAAAAAAATGGGAGAAAATCTTTTTATAATTCACGAACGACCTATGGCAATCCGTGAAGTATTTAAGATGGCAGCAAAAGGTGATATTGTTTTACTATTGGGTAAATCTCACGAAAACAGTATTATATATAAAAATTACACAATGCCTTATGATGAAATTTCAGAAGCTCGTAAAGCATTAAAAGAAATGAATTATTAATCAGGAGATAATACAAAAATGAATATTGCATTAATATACGGCGGAAGATCTGGAGAACATGAAATCAGTTTAATATCAGCTGCTTCAATTGCCCGCGGAATGTCTAAAGACAATAAAATCATTCTTATTGCAATTACAAAAGACGGTAAATGGTATTTACAGGATGATTCAGAATATGAAAGAATCTGCAAAGATGATAAAGCTGCATTTCAAATCAAAATTGATGAAGCAAAAGCTGTAAATGTAGTTCCAGGCGGAAAAAAAGATGCATTTTTAGTTAATGGCAAATCTTTACAGATTGATTGTGTTTTCCCTGCTCTTCACGGAACTTATGGCGAAGACGGAACAATTCAGGGACTTTTTGAAATGGCAGATGTACCTTACGTCGGATGTACTCACCTTGCATCTGCAATCACAATGGATAAAGAAAAAACAAAAATGATATGGCAGAGTGTTGGACTTCCAGTTGTTCCTTATGTATGCATGAAACGCTATGTAATGCTTGATTCTGTTGTATACGATGCATTCCTCGAAGAAACAGAAAAAGAACTTGGATATCCAATGTTTGTAAAACCTTGTTGTGCAGGTTCATCAAACGGTGCTTCAAAAGCAAATAATAAAAAAGAATTATGTTATGCATTAATGCAGGCTTTCCAGTGGGATGATAAAGTTTTAATAGAAAAATCAATCAATGCAAGAGAAGTAGAATGTTCTGTAACAGGAAATTCAGTAACATTTACATCTGACAGTGATGTAGAAGATGTTGTAGCATATATTCCAGGAGAAATTGCACCAAGCCACACATTCTACGATTTTGATGCAAAATACAATGATCCAGACGGAGCTAAATTATTAATACCTGCAAATCTTGCAGAAAATGATTTAGAAAAAATCAGAAAAACTGCCGTTGCTGCCTATAAAGCATTAGATGCAACAGGACTTTCCCGTGTAGATTTCTTTATAGATAAAGATACAAAAGCTGTTTATTTAAACGAAATTAATACATTACCAGGTTTTACACCAATCAGTATGTTCCCAAAAATGTGTGATGCAGCAGGTCTTAAATTTGCAGATTTAGTACAATTATTAATAGACGAAGCTTTAGCAAAATACGAATCAAAAAAACAATTATTAACTTCAAGATAAAAAAATAAGGATGGAACGAGCAATTCAAAAGCCAGTTCCATCCTTATAAAAATGAAATTATTTTATAAAATCATTAAAACATTTTTACAAAATTCTAAATATTTTTTTAGTAAACAAGATACAGAAGAAATCAAGAACATAAATAATATTCCAGCCTAAAATTAATCTTAATACTCCTGCAAGGATTTTCTTTTCCTTAAATCTTGTTGCAAATCCCAAAATCCATGAAGTAATAGGAATTAAAGCAAGAATAACACTTGCCAAGTATCCCATTCCAAAATAGTCTTTCTTTCCAGCCATAAATACCTCTTATATAAGTTTTATAATATAATTATAACACAGATATTCCATTTAGCAACATTGACAGTAAAAGTTGTCTATGTTAAAATAGTGTGTTAATTTATAAATTACATAAGGGATATTAAAATGAAAAAAGGTACTTTTTACACTGTAGGCTCAATCATTATTTTAATTATATGTTTTGTTGCCTTTGTTTTACCTTCTTCTATGGTAGGATGGGGAAAACAAGAAGATCTCAGTTTTGGTGAATATAAAGGTAAAAAAATCGAAAATGCACCAGGCTCTGACTACAACCAGTTCTTAACAAACTATTACAACCAAATTACAAGCAAAAATTTAGACCTTCAGCAATATGAAGATTATATGTATCAGAATGCTTTTTATGATACTGTAAAAAAATATGCTTATGAAGATTTTGTAAATTCAACTGGATATGTTGTTCCAGAAGAATCTGTAAACCGTATTATTCGTGAAGAACTTCAGGATGAAAATGGAAAAATCGACAAAAGATTATTAGCTCAGATTGAACCAGATTCAATCCGCAATGCAAAAAAAGCTTATAAAACACAGTTAATTTCAGACAGATTTGAAGAAGATCTTTATGGTTCTAAGAGCGTTTTCGGAACAGAAAATCTCTATGGAATTAAATATTCTGATTCAGAACTTACATTCTTACAGGAATTAGGTCAGGAAAAACGTGGTTTTGATTACATTGCATACAGCAAATCAGAATACCCAGATGAAGAAGTTGTTAAATTTGCAAAAGATAATCTTTCTAAATTTGTAAAATTCGATATGTCTGTAATTGTTTGTAACGATAAATCAACAGCAGATAAAGTTTTATCTCGTATTACAAAAGAAGAAATTACATTTGAAGATGCAATTCCAGAATATTCTACAATGTATTACAGCAATTCAGAAGGAAAACTCTTAAACGATTTCCAGTATCAGATTGAAAATACATTAAAAAATAAAGAAGATATTAATCAGTTAAAAGATATTCAGGTTGGAAGCATGTCTTTACCATTGGAAACAACAAATGGTGAATTCATCATCTTTAAGAAAAATGCTGATTCTGTAGATTCAGACATAAACGATTCTGATTTTATCAGAAAAGTAAGTTCATATATTTCAAGTTATGAATCTGGACGTATTGAAGATTACTTCAGTGCAAAAGCAACTGATTTTACAGCAAAAGCAATCAATACAGATTTCGATACAGCTTGTGCAGAATTAAATCTTACTAAAGGAACTCTTAATCCTTTCTGCTTAAACTATGGAAGCCTTTCTTTATTAAGTTCATTAAGCACAGATGCTAAAGAATTTGCAAATGCTGATTTGAACGAAAACTTCTTAAAAACAGCATTCTCTCTTAAAATGGACGAAATTTCTTCACCATTCGTTTTAGGAAATTACATTGTAGTTCTTAAATATACAACAAGTGAAACAACAGAAATTGATGAAGGTGATTACTTAACAGTATTTGATCAGCTTACAAAATATGATCAGGATGCTGCTGATACATCAATTCTTACTAGTCCAAACTTAAAAAATTATTTCTTCGAAAAATATTACGCAAAGAAATATGCTCAGCAAGAACAGTAATAACGAACCCTGCCTTGAACAAACAAGTCAGGGAGTTACTATTACTTATAATAATCGTCTGCTTTATTCAAAATACAATCCTTCAAAAGCAATAAAGCAGACAATTTCTAATCTTAATATACTTCCAAATACAATTTTCCTTTGTCTCTCCCCTGCTTTAGATTATGGTATTTCTGAATTATTAAATAGTTTAAAAGAAGATTCCATAATTCTTTTATGCGAAATAGATAAAGGACTATATGATTTTGAAAAAGAAAATTTAAATTTTGATTCAGATAAAATCGCTTTTTTAACAAAAGAAGAATTATTAAACCTGCCATATATTTTACATAAAAATAATTATACATTTACATGCGGAACCAGATTAAAACACAGCGGAACTTACAAAAGAGTTGTCCGTATAGATATGTCTGCAGGTGTACAGTTTCATACTTCGTTTTATGATAATCTTGTTTCAACGTCAACTGCTTCGTTACTGACATTCTGGGCAAACCGAGTTACTTTAACAAAATTCGGAAGAAAATATTCATTAAATTATTTTAAAAATCTTCAAAAATATCCTGATACAAAGCCGATTCAAAATTATTTTAAATCAATAAATAAAACAATTCTAGTTTGCGGCGCAGGTCAAAGTTTAGATTCTACTATAAAAACTATTCAATCTCAAAGAGAAGATCTATATATTTTATGCGTAGACACTGCATTAATTCCTTTATTAAAAAATAAAATTATTCCAGACGGTGTTTTTATTGAAGAAACTCAACACATTATTAGTAAAGCATTTATTGGTGCCTTGAACAAAAATATACATATATTTGCTTCCCTATCGTCTTTATCTCAAATAACAACTTTATTTCCTTTAGAAAACATTTCTTTTTTTACAACAATATATTCTGAATCTGATTTTTTACAAAATGCAATCAATTCAAATATTTTACCACCGGCAAATAATCCTTTTGGCTCTGTAGGATTAACAGCAACTTACTATGCACTACAATTCAGACAAAATGATGACATCAATGTTTTTGTAACAGGCCTTGATTTTTCATACTCAGCAGGAATTACACATACAAGAAATGCTTCATCAATTTTACCAAGAATGTTTACTTCTACAAAAATTAATCCTGTTCAAAATTATTCAGCTTCTTTTAGTAACCTAACAGAAAAAGTTTTAGATAAAAATAATAATGTATTTTTTACAACTCACAGTCTTAAAACATACGCAAATCTTTTTAATGATATTTTCTCAAATACAAAAAATCTTTACGATGCCGGAAATTCTGGTTTAGTTTTAAATCTTCCAAGAAAATCTATTGAAGCTTCAGAAAATATTTGTAGTGACAATAAAAACTTTTATTTTAATATAGACCAGAATAAAATATCTGAATATTTAAAAAATGAAATTAAAGAATTAAATAAATTAAAAGATATTCTTACAGGGAAAATAAATCTTCCAGATGATGAAAGAGAATTGCAGATAAAAAAACTGGCCGAATCAAGAGAATACCTTTATATGCATTTTCCAGACGGCCAGTTTTTCAAATACAATCAGTCGTTCTTAAACAGAATACGAACTGAAATTGATTATTTCTTAAAATATCTTAACTAGTTTATAAAAATTAATTATCATCATTTTCTTTAAGAACTGCTAAGAATGCACTCTGTGGTAATTCTACATCACCAATCATCTTCATGCGTTTTTTACCCTCTTTCTGTTTTTCAAGAAGTTTACGTTTACGGGTAATGTCACCTCCATAACATTTTGCAAGTACATCTTTTCTAACAGGATTGACAGTTTCTCGAGCGATAATCTGACCGCCGATCGCACCTTGAATGGCAACTTTAAATTGCTGTCTTGAAATTTCACCTTTCAATCTTTCACAAACTTTTCTAGAACGTTCAACTGCATTTGCCTTAAATGTTAATAATGATAAAGCATCAACCGGTTTACTGTTAATTAAAATATCAACTTTTACCAAATCTGTTGCCCTGTAACCGATAATTTCATAATCAAAAGATGCATATCCTCTGCTATAACTTTTTAATCTATCGTAAAAATCAAATAATACTTCTGCAAGAGGCATTTCATAAGTAATTTCAACGCGTTTTGTATCAAGATACTGCATATTTGTCTGTACTCCGCGTTTATCTGTACACAACGCCATTATTGAACCCAAAAATTCTGCAGGTGTAATTACACTTGCTTTAATATAAGGTTCTTCTGCATCTCTAATTCTTCCCTGAGGATATTCAGATGGATTATCAATATACATATCTTCTCCATTCTGCAAATGAAGTAAATATCGTACGCTAGGTGCTGTAAAAATAACGGCCTGATCAAAATCGCGCTCAAGTCTTTCCTGAATAATTTCAAGATGTAACAGACCTAAAAATCCGCATCTAAAACCATTTCCTAATGCTAAAGAATTATCTTTTTCAAAAATTAAACTTGCATCATTTAATTTTAATTTTTCCATTGAATCTTTTAATTCTTCATAATCATTTGAATCCATAGGATAAATCGAAGAATAAACAACAGGTTTTACTTCCTTAAATCCTGGTAAAGGTACATCTACACCATTTTCTACAGTAGTGATTGTATCACCGACCTTTACATCACTTACAGTCTTTAATCCGGAAATAATATATCCTACATCACCTGCTTCAAGACAATCTGTTTCTTCATAATCAATCTTAAAAATACCGCACTGCTCTACTTTATACTGAGTATTTGTACTCATCATTTTGATTAAATCACCTTTTTTAAGACGACCTTCCATAACACGAACATGAACAACTACACCACGGTAAACATCATAATGACAGTCAAAAATTAAAGCCGCAAGTTTTCCTTCCGGATTACCTTCTGGAGCTGGAAATTTTGTAACAATAGCTTCCATTAAATCATCTATTCCATCACCAGTTTTTGCAGAAACGCACATTGCATCAGAAGAATCCAAACCTAACTCATTATCAATCTGATTTTTACAAGAAGGAATATCTGCAGAAGCCAAGTCTATTTTATTAATTACAGGAACCATTGTTAAATCATGTTCCAAAGCCATGTACATATTTGAAACTGTCTGACTTTCTACACCTTGCGTTGCATCAATTAACAGCAAAGCTCCTTCACAAGAAGCAATTGCCCTGGAAACTTCATAACTAAAATCAACATGGCCTGGTGTATCAACGAAATTCAGTTCATAATCATGACCGTCTTTTGCATGATATGGAATTGTAACTGCCTGACTTTTGATTGTAATACCTCTTTCACGTTCAATATCCATATTATCAAGAATCTGGTTCATCATTTTTCTGTCATCTACAATTTTTGCTTTCTGAATTAAACGATCTGCCAGAGTTGACTTTCCATGATCAATATGTGCAACAATACAAAAATTTCGTTTGTATTTCATTTCTGTCATAATTAACTTTCCTCTAATTAAAAATAATTAAAACTATCAAGAGAACATCCAATTACCATTGAACAATCCAAAAATCCTTTTGATTTTCTTTTAACATAAACTTGTGATATAAAATATCCGTTTTGATAATCAAATTGTATTTTCTGAATTTCAATAGGATCTAAAACAGATAAATTTAATTCATCTGCATTACTTCCCTTTATTATTTTACTTATTGTATATGAATTTCTATTAATAGTCGATGCATTTTGAAGTTTCATACCGAATAATGGTAAAAAAGAATCTGCCATAAAATCACTGTCAAAAAATTCTTTTACAGGATATTTTGGTCTTTTATCAAGATAGATTATAGTATTCTGTAAATTACCTTCCGGATCCAAATATTTACATTTTAAGATTGTTTTATTTTCATAAGACATTAAAAACAGATGTAATTTATCTAATGAATTAATTTTTACACCATCAATTTCTTTAATTATGCAGTCCTCTGTGAGTTTTGAAAACTGTGCAGAAGAACCAGGCATTACATAATAGAGTTCTATACCATCTTCTTTTTTATTTTCTTTATAAGTATGTCCATAACAACCAAGCCAGTTATGTTCAACCTGATTGCCTTTATATAAAAGAGGAAGTATCTGTTTTAAGTATTCAACTGGAATTGCAAAATTTAATCCCTGGAACTGCAATAAACCGGCAAAAACAATTGCCTGAACTCTTTTGTTTTCATCGATTAAAGGTCCGCCTGAGTTTCCAGAATTAACGGCAGCATCAATCTGAAAAACAGAAGTCAATATTGTAAGTTTTCTATCTTTTGCAGATACAATTCCTGAAGTTAAAGTTCCTTCAAGACCTACAGGTGCACCAATTGCAGAAATCTTATCTCCGACAGATAAATCATTTGAAGAACCTAATTCAAATACAAAATTCGGTTCAATTTCTACTTTAAGCAAAGCTAAATCTAAAACCGAATCGTATCCTATTACTTTAGCAGGAATCTTATTTTCTGTATCTGATAAAAGTTTTACATAAATACGACAATAGCCTTCGTATTTAGGATTTACCATTGATTCAATGACATGATGATTTGTAATAATATATCCGCGTTTATCAATAAAAAAGCCTGAACCTAAAACTACGTCCTGCATGCCTTTTCCATTTTCGACTTTTACGCCTTTATCAACCCAGATTGTTACAGACGCATTAATACAATCATTTATTGTCTTTGGTAATTTCGATTTATCTACAGTAAAACCGGGAACGTCATTAGAAATCAAGTTTTTTATTTTTGTAAATAATTTTTCATCATGATAATTAACAGCTTCCATTGATTTATATAATCTAAAAGCTTCGTAATAGTTTTTCTCTTGAATAGATTTATCTAGATTTTCTTTTACAATATTTGCACATTCATCTTTTAATTCCTGATTATCTAAAAAATATGAACGGAATAATGCGA
>CALAUH010000030.1 GCA_937892225.1 uncultured Treponema sp. | reverse complement strand
TTAATTTAACACTTTCTGATTTTACACGGTTTTGAGTAAAAACACCTGCAGCATTACATGGAACTTCTGAATATACCAATGCTGTATCATTAATTTTGCGGCTGGCTTTTATACCAACACGCATTCCATTTGCAGTAAAACCCTGTGGGGCACAAACTCCACCGTCAATAAATTTAACTTCGGCCATACTAAACCTCTTAAAATAATCTTGTATATTTATACAAAAAAAATGAATATTTATACGTACAATATATCATAATGAATAAAAAAGTGGAAGTGAAAAAAGAGTAAAAAAAAACTTCTATACTGTTTGTATAGAAGTTTTTTTTAAGTTTATTTTATCTTGGCCAGGAATTACCTTTTACATCATCACCGGCAACTGACCATAATGAATTTTTAATTGCTGGATTTACACCGCATTTTTCGAACAAGTCTGGCAGGTTTACAAAAGTGAATCCCTGTTCTTTTAAAACTGGAATTGCTCTTTCTACTGCTTTTAATGTTGCTTTGTTTCCTTCAAGAACGTGTAAAAGAAAGATTGTTCCATTTTGAGCACATTTTATCATCTGTTCGTAACGATAATTTTCATCATAATTTGGATCCCAGTCATTAACACCGACACCACATATAAAAGGAACTGTTATTGCATCATACATTTCTTGTTTTACTGCAACAAAAGGGGGACGGAAAAATTCTGGTCGTTTTCCAACTAAATCTGTAATTGCATCATCGCATTTTTTATATTCATCTTTTATTTCTTCTACAGAAAGTTTATCCATAAAAGGATGTGTCCAGCTGTGATTCTGGATATCACAACCCATTTTTACAGCTCGTAAGATTACTTTTTTGTTTTCTTCTGTAATTTTATTTCCTATTAAAAAGAAACTTCCTGGAACATTATTTTTTTCCATAATATCAAGCATGTCGTTCATTGTGTTGTCGCCAGGCTGGATATTTGGACCGTCATCAAAAGATAAGCAAATATATTTCATAAATACCTCATTTCTTTTAAGTTTAATTTCGTTTTATTGTGGTGTCAATTCTTTTACACCGTCACCGCTTGAACATTCAAAGAATTCACCTTTATAACCGACTGTTTTTTCGTATTCTGATTGTACGTTTTTTATAAAAGATTCAACATCATTTTTATGAACTAAGGCAATTGCACAGCCACCAAATCCGGCACCAGTCATTCTGGCACCAATGCATCCTTTTTGTTTTGATGCTGCATTTACCAAAGCGTCTAATTCAATTCCAGTACTTTCGTAATCATTTTTTAATGAATCATGCGACTGATATAAAAGTTTTCCAAGTTCAATTAGATTATTATTTTTAAGAGCCTGTACGGAATTTAAAACTCTGTCCATTTCTGTAACACAATGGCGGACTCTTTTTAAAATAACTTCATCACTTATTGTACCTTTGCATTCTTCCAGTTGAAGTGGACTAAGTGAACATAAATCTGGTAAATCTTTTGTATTAGAAACTTTGCCTTTATTTTTAAGCGGGATTTTGGCTTCTTTTAAAATTTCAAGACCTTTTTCACATTCACTTCGGCGTTCGTTATATTTTGAATCACTTAATTTTCTCTGTTTTTTTGTATTCATAACGACAAAGCGATAGTCACCAAGATTTAAAGGAACGTATTCATGTTCAATTTTTGCACAATCTAAAACTTCTGCAGTATCTTTTTTTGCAGTTGCAATTATGTACTGATCCATAATTCCGCAGTTTACATTCATAAATTCGTGTTCAGACTGCTGTCCCATAAGTGCGATTTCTTTTCTCGAAAGATTAAAACCAAAAGTTTCGTTTACTGCCCATGCAAATCCACATTCAAGTGCAGAAGAAGAACTTATTCCTCCGGCACTTGGAACATTACTTGCAATTAAAACTTCAAATCCGCAATTAAATTTAAGACCGCGTTTTTTTATACAACTAAGGATTCCGTTTAAGAAATTTGCATAATCATTTTCTTTTGAATAAGAAAAATTATCGTTTATAGAAAAAGTGAATGTTCCTGGAAAGAATAAATCATTATAAATAATTTTTTCATCATCACGTTTTCTAATTGCACAGTACAAATATTTATCTATTGCACAGGGAAAAACCATTCCGCCGTTATAGTCGATATGTTCACCAATAATATTAATGCGCGCAGGACTTGCAAAAATGCGAACTTGATTTTTAGAATTTCCATATTTTTTTATAAATTCATTTTCAAGAATTTCTTTTGTTACTGTAATTTTTTCCATATTTATTTGATGATTTTTCCTTTATTGAATTTTACGCGTTCTGCATAATCAAAAACGTCTTTTAATGGAGTGTCAAATTCCATTCCACCGATATTGAATTTTCCAGGTGCATCAGGAATAAAACTGATATTATGAATATCCGATCCGCTTGTTACCGGGAAGTTGTATTGTTTTGCAAAAAGTTCTGCAAGTTCATTTTCTCCAGGTTGATTTCCGGCATTATAAATTTCTACACCGTGTACATCACGAGGATGAAGATGAATTGCCTGAATATATCCGCGCATTCTAAAAGGATGAGCCTGAATCATTAATCCGTTTACTTTTTTTACTGCTTCAAAAAGTTGTGTATGATTCATTGTTTCTACTTCCGGATGAGCTAAAAGCCAGTTTTTATCCAGACCGTAAATCAGATAATCATCTCCATTAAATGTCTGTTCAATTCCAAAGAAAACCTTAAATTCTTTGTCTGTTCCTAAAAGATTATTTTTCTGATTAAAAATTTGTGCTTCCTGTAAAGCATCTTCATAACCGCTGCAATATATATTAATTCTATTTTCCCATGATTCTTCTCTGGGTACTCTGGTATTTCCACCGAAAAAGTGGTCAGTTACAAAAATTCCTGAATATCCTCTGTTATAAAAAGGTTCTATATATTCATGACCAAAAGATGTTCCACAGGCACTTCCCTGTGTTGTATGTAAATGAGTTTCATATTTATAAGTTTGCATAAATACAGTATATCACTAGATTGAATATATGAACAATTCTAAAATAGAAAAGAATAAAAAAATATTGAAGAGTTTTTTGTTTCTATAAAAGGAAATTTGTTGACAATACTTATATATATATATATATAATAAACAAAATATTAAAAAAATATAGGAGTTTTTATGAGAAAAGCAAATGTTAAATTTTTTATTGCTTTGTGCATGATTGCTATTTCAGCAATTGTTATTCCAAATTTAGGATTATTAGTTCCAGCAGCAGGTTTAGGTTGTTTTATTGGTTCAACTTATTTTGGTGCTGCTGCAATTGCATGTGGTGCTTCTGGACCTGCCGGTTGGGCTATATTCGGAATGTGTACCGCTTGGAGTCTTTAATTCTTTATTAGATGAAGAAAATTGCTTATAGTTTGGTGATTTCTTTTATAATATGGTCTATAATTATTGTGATAAGTTATAAATTTAATGCAATTTCTACTTTAGAATTAGGACGGTTATATGAGAAATCATCAATATTTATATTATTAAATAATTTATTATTATTTTTATTTCTATGTTTTGGGATTTTTTTTAAAGGTATTCCAACAATATTGTTAACACTGTCTAATGCAATACGTATTGGACAAATAGTTTTACCTTATCTACATTATTATTATACTCTTTTCCCCGAAATAATAATTTTTTTTATTTTAGAATTATTTGCATATATTATTGGAACCGCAGTTGGTATATTAGGTTTTTGTAAAGATAAAAAAAATAAGCGTTATATTTTAAGTATAATAATTTTTGCAATAATTTTATTAATTATTGCAGCTTGTTTGGAAGAAAAAGATATTATAATATTAAATAAATGGATTCTTGTATGAAAGTGTTAGAATATTTTGTAATAATAGCAACAGCATTACTTCAGACTGTGCTACAACAAATTAATATTTCTCTTTTAAATACTAATGTTTCAGTTAATTATGGTTTTCTTATTTTATCATTTATAGGTCAATTTTTTGCATATATGTTAATCACATATTTATATACAAAAGCATATTATTGTTTTTCAATGGATGCAGATGATGATGAAGAAAAAAATGTAAAGTCTTATATTCGATATTCTCATATTATATATATCATTTATGATATTATTTTAATCATTATTAATTATAAGAATAATTTATTATATAGATATTTATTATTGGGGAAAAATGAAATTGGTTATAATGGAATTAATAATATAA
>CALAUH010000029.1 GCA_937892225.1 uncultured Treponema sp. | reverse complement strand
GTAGGCGGAAGATGTCCTAAATCACGAATAATATGATTAAGCGAAGTTTTTTTTCCATCACATCTGGTAAAATTATAAAGGGAAAATACTTTTTTTAAGCTTTGATCGCACAATTCTTTACGAATTGCACTGAGCTTTTCAGAATGATTTTGATTTATAAGAGCTGTAAGTTCATGTATTTTTTTATCATTCTTTTTTAATGCAAGAGTAATCTTTCTACTGCTTACAATCGGCGAAACAATTTTATGATATTCACCATTCTGATAAAAATAATTTTTCTTTGAATTTTTAAGACAGATTTGTTTTGCAATACCACTTACAGCATGAAGAATAACCCGTCTTTTTTTTACCGAATCGTAACAGACAAGACTGCCTAACATTACTCCCTGATTTTTACGTTCTTCACTTATTTTTGAAATTTGTTTTAAAATCAAAGAACCATTACCTAAATCAGAAATTAACTTTATACAATAATGATGTGCACTTTCGGTAAAAAAAGGAGGAAACATTTTAATCCAGATTACGTATTTCTACAGAACCGTCTTCTTTTGCAATAAAGACAATTGGTTTATTTTTTGAAAACAATCCGTTTTCTACTACACCAGGAATACCATTAATTTTATCTTCCATTTCTGCAACATTAATTGGTTTTTCCCATGTACAGTCTAAAATCTGATTACCATTATCTGTAATTACAGGACCGCATTTTCTTACGCCTTCTCTTAAAACACATTTTGCTCCAAGAAGATTTAATGCATTTGTAACAGGGATTCTTGCTTCAGAAATAATTTCCACAGGAACAGGAAATTTTGTACCAATAGTTTGAACTGATTTTGATGAATCTGCTACGACAACAAATATTTTTGAATTATATTCAACTAATTTTTCACGAACATGTGCAGCACCACCACCCTTAATACAAAAACATTCAGGATCTACTTCATCTGCACCATCAATTGCTAAATCAAGCTGACCACCAATAATTCTATCATTCAAAGAATAAACTGGAATTCCATAATCCTGACAAGCATTCTGAGTCTGAAAACTTGTTGCAACAGCTTTAATATCTTTTAAATCACCATTCTGAATGTGTTCAGCAAGTCTTTTTACAGCCGGCATTGCAGTTGAGCCTGTTCCCAATCCAATTTTCATTCCACTGAAAATTTTTCCTTTCTGAATTAATGTATCAATTGCTGTATTAGCAACTAAAACTTTCTGTTCATTTTGATTCATAATCTATACCTGTAAATAATTTAAATTGTTCATATGCCTGATACTCAAGCATTTTATATCCATTACAAACACGACAACCTGCTAAAGAAGCTCTTTTCATAACAGGAGTAATTGCTGGTTTATAAATAAGATCAAATAATAATTCATTTCCTTTAAAATCATAGAAAGGAATAGGATCTACTGGTTGTGTAGAATCTTCATTGACCATACCGATACTGGTTGTCTGAATAATTAAATATGAATATTCCTGAAGTTTTTCTACACAAGATGAATTTAATTCACAATATTTAAATAAATATTTATCTGCAAGACTTTTCGCTTTTTCCAATGTTCTGTTAAAAATACAAACTTTTGCACCCATTTGTTTTAATACATAACAAACAGCTTTAGCTGCACCACCCGCTCCAATCACTGCAATTTTTTTCCGTTTAATTTTTGAACTTCCAAGAAAATCAATTAATGCTTTTTTAAAACCAACAGTATCTGTGTTATAACCAAACCATTGATTATCTTTACGAATTACTGTATTACATGCACCAATCTGTCCTACTTCTGGAGAAAATTTATTTACATAAAATAAAACTGATTCTTTATGTGGAACTGTTACTGACAATCCTTTTATTCCAGTCTGTTCTGCAAAATTTAATGCTTCAGAAACTAAAGATGAACGTAAAGGAATATAAACATTATTTAAATTATGAACTTTATAACCTGCATTATGAATCTCAGGACTTGAAGTTTTTAAAATAGGCCATCCTGTTAAAGCATAAACCTGTGTATCTTTTGTAATAGATTTAAAATTATACAAATTATTTAATGTAACAGGATCAATATGACCTAAATCTTTTACATTTTCTGCCATTTCTTCTGGAGAAGTATAAGTCAAATAAGAATTAGTCTTTGCTGCAAGAATTCTTGACGGCACACCTTCTGCACCAATTGCACAAAATATATGATCATATTCAACAAGATTTTTTCCTTCCTGAAAAAGATTTAAAACATCAGAAAGTTTTTTTGGTTTAAACGCGATTTTTGGAATTTCATAACCAGTTTTACGCATCTGATCACATCTTTCTTTCAAATTTGTAACTGGTTCTTTAATACTATGATAACTTCTGATTATTTTTACTCCAAACGCTAAAGCTGCATCCTGAATACTTGGAATATTATAATCATCTTCAAAATCTACATACGCAAAATTTTTTGCTCTATCCTGATCTGCAAAAGCAAGAGCTCTTCCAAAGAGATTTGTTCTTGCAAATTCACCACCTGTAAAAAGACCGCCATCTATATCACGACGAATAGTCAAAATACAGGGATGATAAATCATTGATGGAAAACGACGAACATATAACTGCTCATCTTCATTAAGATAATCAACTCTTAATTCTACTAAATCTATAAGCTTTTCATATTTACGAACAAGGCGAACATCTTCTTCCAGAGTACGTCCTGTTAATGTCATACAAATAAGCGGCTGATTCATTTTATCCTACCAAAACTTTAGAAACTATACTGTCATTTACAGAAAGAAAAAGTGTTGTTCCCTTAGATACAGCATATGGAATAGATACATTTCCACCCGGATGATTAAAACTGATTAATTCAGATTCTTCACCACCGGCATTTCTGGCAACAATTTTCATAGGAACCGGGAATGGATATTCTGCAAGTTTTTCCTGAAAAATTCCCAATACAATATTATCTTCTGTATTTTCAGGCATTGCCAGTTCAACATCTACACGAGAGAATTTATCTATCTGAGAAGATGCTTTTACACTCTGAGAAATTACTTTTCCATTTGTGTCATCAATATTTGCAAAAGAGCCAGAAATATCAAAAACTACGTTAGAAGTTTTAATTAATTCAAGCAATTCATTTATAGAAATACCATCTAAATCTGGCATTGAAGTTTTTTCTTTTTCAGAGCCTGAACTTACTACAGTTAATAATTTTACTGGCGATCCAATTTTATAGCCAGGCCTGGGATATTGGGCAAGGATTGTACCTGCCGGTTCAGAACTATTTATATATTCAGGTTCACTTACAAGAATATTTTCTGTTGATTCAAGATTATTAAAAAGTGTTCCTACAACATTTTTTACTTCATCATTTTCGGAACCTCTACTAACAACTAAAGTAACAATACTGTTTCCTTTTACAATTGCGTTTGCTTTTGGACTTTGTTCCATTACAATACCTTTAGGTGTTCCATCATCAGAAAAACGAAGATTAATATTTACATTTAATTTCCATACCTGTAAATCCATAATTGCATCTTCCAATTCTTTACCAATAACATTTGGAACAGGAACTTTTTCTGCACCTTTAATTGTTGTAAAAAATACTGCACATCCAACTAATACCATTAATATGACTGCACAAAAACAAGTCCAAAATAAGAAAGGAATATTTGTCTGAACTTTTTCATAAGACTGTTCAATATTCAATCTAGAGAATTTCTGTTTTAACGATTTCTTCTCTTTTTTAGTTTTTTCAAAATCATCCATTTGTTTACCTCAAAAAAATTATTCTAAAACTGTACCAACAAAATCTCTGGCACCGTTCATAAAATCTTTATAATTCATAGCCTTTTTACCCTGTTTTTGCAAAGTAATAAGACTTAAAACTCCATCACCTGTTTTAACAAAAATACCGTCTTTTTTATCAAAACAAAGAACTTTACCGCATGGTTCATTTTTATATTCATCAGGAAATGATTCAATCACTTTTGTCTGATGAATTTTCAAAGGTTGATTATTTTCCATTGTCCAGCAGCATGGATCTGAAAAATACGCTCTAACCATTGCTTCTATTTCCTGTGATGAAGAATTCCAGTTAATTCTTGCATCCTCTTTTTTTATAATTACAGTATATGATGTTTCTCCTTTTTGAGAAAGACCTTCAGGCATTTTACCAGATAAACTTACATCTTTTAACAAATCACAAATCAAATTGGCACCGTCTACAGCAGCTTTTTGTAAAAGTGAATCTGCAGTTTCTGTTCCATCTAAATCAATTATCTTCTGACTTAAAATATTACCTTCATCCATTTTTTGAACTAAAGTCTGAATTGTAACTGCAGTCTGTTTATCTCTGTTAAGTATTGCAGCAGGAACTGGTGTACATCCACGATATTTTGGCAATAAAGAAGGATGAAGATTAATTCCACCTAACGAAAAAAGCTGCATAAATTTGGGACCAAAAATATGACCATATGCAAAACAGACAAGAAGGTCAGCATTTAAAGGAGCAATCTGTTCTCTTGCAGCAGAATCAAGATGTTCTGGAGTAAAAACAGGAATATTATTTTGTATTGCAAATTCTGCAACTGGTGTCGGTGTTAATTCTTTATGTCTTCCTTTTGCAGAAGGTGGATTAGACAAAACACCTGCAATTTCAAAATTACATTCTGTCTGTTTTTCTATGAGAATCTTTAATGTTTCTTTTGCAGCTTCCGGGCTACCCGCATATAAAATTTTCATTTTCTATTAAATCACACTTTCTTTTGTTTAGCAGCAATTTTTGCAGCAATTCGAGCCGCTTTAGCTGCCTTTTCTTTTTCTTTTTTCTCTGAACGTTCCAATCTTTTTTTGAACTGGGAAATAGTTTTTTCTGCAAAATCCTTATCTCCTCTGTCTATATAAAGAATACCATCCAGATGATCATATTCATGTTGAATAATTCTTGCTAAAAAACCATCTGCATCTAAAGTAAAAGGTCTGCCTTTTTCATTTAATGCCTGAACAGTTATTTTAGCAGGTCGAGTTATTGTTTCATAAACCTGAGGAATACTTAAACAACCTTCGTCATAATCACAAACTTCTTCTGAAGTTTTAATTATCTGTGGATTAATAAAAACTCTGCGTACATCATCATCTGCAATGATTACAAACATGCGAAGGCTTTTACCAATCTGTGGACATGCAAGACCGACTCCATCAGATTCAATCATAGTTTCAAACATATCGTCAGCCAGTTTTCTAATTTCGTCATTTACTTCTTCAACAGGTTTTGCAGTCTGTCTTAATATTTCTTCTCCAAGTTTTGTGACTCTAAGAATCATTTTATTCACCCTTAATTATTTTTTTTATCCATTCTTATTCTTGCAGCTGTAGCATGTCCTGCAAGACCTTCTGCATCACCTAAGAATCCGGCAGCAGCGGCACTTCGTAACATTCCAGCAGATTTTTCTTCTGCTTTTAATGATGTAACAGTTTTCAAGAACATTCTTACACTCAAACCACCAGTATATCTTGCAGAACCTGAAGTTGGTAAAGTATGATTAATTCCTGCAGCATAATCTCCTAAAACTTCTGCACTACTGTGTCCAACAAAAAGAGAACCGTAATTGTGAACATTTTTTTCTACCATATCACGTTCTTTACTTTCTGACATAGCAAGTTCAAGATGTTCTGGAGCTTTTTTATTGGCAATTTCAACAGCCTGTTCCAAAGAATCAACAATAATTATTTTTCCATATGTATCAATACTCTGTCTTGCAACAGCTTTTGTTGTAAGAATTTCAAGCTGCTTTTCTATTTCTGCACTTACAGAATTTGCAAAATTTTCGCTTAAACAAACTAAAACCGGTTGTGCTACTACATCATGTTCTGCCTGTGCAAGTAAATCTGCTGCAACCCATTTTGGATTTGCAGATTCATCGGCAATTACTAAAACTTCTGTAGGACCGGCAACCATATCTATACCTACAATTCCGAATACTGCTTTTTTTGCAGAAGCTACAAATTTATTACCAGGACCTACAATTACATCTACTTTTGGAACAGATTCTGTACCATAAGCCATTGCACCAATTGCCTGTGAGCCACCGACAGCATAAAGATGATTTACACCACAAATATAAGCTGCTGCCATAATACCTTCATCTGCATATGGTTTTCCACCGACAAAAGCTTTTCCTACAACTCCAGAACCTGATTTACTAGCCTGATTTTTATCATCAGGATGAATTCTAGGAGGTGTACAAATAACAACATTTTTTACTCCAGCGGCAATTGCAGGTGTAACTGTCATAATTACTGTAGAAACCAATGGGAATCTTCCTGCAGGAACATAACAGCCGGCTACATCTACAGGAATAGTTTTTTGTTCTGCAAAAAGACCAGGAGCAAGTTCTTCTTTAAAATCCTTAAAAGATTTTCTCTGAAGTTTTGCAAAAGTTAAAGCCATTTCATGAGAATATACAATTGCATCATAAACATCACGTTTTTCAAGTTTAAGTTTTTCTGCAGCGGCTTTTAATTCTTCCTGTGGAACTTCAAAAGTTGAAGGAACAGAAACATCAAATTTATTTCCATATAAACGAAGTGCTGCATCACCTCTTTTTTGAACTTCCTCTAAAACTGAATTAACAACTTCATTAGATTCACCAAAAGTTCTGCCAATATAAAATTCAGGTTCAACTTCAGAATATTTTTGTATACGAATCATATAATCTCCATTTAATAATTACGGATATAATAAAAATTGTTTCCGCTTTTTTTATAACGCTTTTTGATTAAACAATAATCACAACGTTCTTATATATTATTTTTCTTTATGTCTTCTATCTAATTCATCATAAACATCTTTCCAGGAAACCCCTTCTTTATACATCAAGACATTTATAAAATAAATTAAATCTGCAGCTTCCCAAATAACTTCGTCTTTACCTTCTGCTTCACAAAGTTCTTCTGCTTCTTCTTCAACTTTTTCGCGTACACGTTTTGAATCAAGAGTTGCAGTATAACTTCCAGGTTTTGGATTTGCAAAACGATCAGCGATTACATCATAAAGACGACCCATAGAAGATTTTTCCTGAGGATCGCTTGTAAAACAAGTCCAGCTTCCTGTATGACAGGCAGGTCCATCCGGAACTACAGTTGCCAGCACACAATCTCTATCACAATCAGCTCTTAAACGAACAACGTTTAAATAATTATTGCTTGTTACACCTTTTGTCCAAAGTTCATTTCTAGAACGACTCCAGAAAGTCAATTTTTTTATTTCAAAAGTTTTTTCAAAAGCCTGTTTATTAGCAAATCCCTGCATTAAAACCTGACCGTTTACACTCTGTGCAATTACAGGAATTAACGGTGTTTTATCAAAATCTAAACATGATACAAATGCATCTTTTAAGTCAACTTTGTTTGTATACAAAGCCATTCCAAGCTGAACATCACAATGAAGTTTTTCTAATGCAGCAATTTCTTCTACAGAAGATACACCACCTGCAACAACAACACGACACTTTACTGCATCACGAAGCTGTCTGGCATATTCCATATTTGTTCCCTGCATACATCCTTCTTTTTCTACACAGGTAAACAACAATTCTGAACAATATTTTTCTGCCTCTTTAGCACCCTGAACTAAAGGAATATCTACAGTTTCTGTCCATCCCTTTACTGCAATTTTACCATTTATTGCATCAACAGAAATAATGATTCTATCTTTACCGATTGAATCAGCTAATTCTTTTAAGAAAGTTTCATTTAATACAGATTCACCCTGTTTAGGATCTGGATTCCATGCTGCCGATCCGACAATAACTTTTTCAGCTCCAAGACTGATTAATTCTTTAGCACGCTTTACAGTTCTAATTCCACCGCCGGTTCTTACATTTCCCTTATGAAGAAGACTTTTTAATAAAGGAGTATTAACAGTATTTCCTTTAGCATCAACATTTCCTAAAGCAGCGTCTAAATCAATAACAGCAACTTCGCCGTAAAAATCAAATTCTTTAATTAAAGAATCTGCATCATCTCGCTGAAGTACAAGTTCTTTACCATTTTTAAGCTGAACAACATGTCCATTTTTCAAATCTATTGATGATATTACCATAGTCTTTAGTTTACCAAATTTTTTGTTTTTATACAAATAAAGTTATTGTTTAATTTTTTCTTTGGAAGGTATTTTTTTTGTTTTCTTTGATTCAGAATTAAACAAAGAAGGTAATTCATCTTTTCCAAAACTCATAAAAACTTTTACCATTTGTAAAATTAATTTTTTCTGTGCCGCTGGAGTTTTTGTCATAGCTCCAACAATTTTTGTTACAATAGTCACCGGAGTTTTTGTAAGTCCGTCCAGCATTGTTTCACCAGTTGCATCTAAAACATCAAAAAAAGCATTTACAAAAGTTTTCTTTTCTTCTACAGGAAGATCTTCTATCCAGCGATTAACAATTTCGCTGATATAACCACTTTCTTTTGCAAATTCTTCTTCTTGTATAAAATGATTTCCTTCCACTCCCCAGCTTAACGGATCGTGCTGCATAAGTGATTTATGATTACTCTTTATGATTGTAAATTCACTGTCATGATAAAACAAAGTCCCTATAATACAAAAAGCAGGATAAAATGATTTAAGTCTGCTTTTTATTTCTAAAAACTTCTGAGATTCAATAATTTCTTTTTTAAATCCAGGCCCATCATAGTTGTAAATACAGAGTATTTTTTTAAGACAGGATTTTTTAGCATTAAGCGCACAATATAAAGCGGCATTTCCACCTTTTGAATGCCCCGCAAGAATAATTCTTCGTTTGAATTTTTTACACGCTTCTTCAAAATATTTTAATGAATCTTCCTGAGTAGGAATTACTTCTGTAAAAGAAATATTAAAATCCTCTTTCCATCCAAGAATTGAATCATCAGTTCCCTGAAAGACAACTACTTTAGTTTTCTTTTTATCATCTAAAAGATATGTTAAAGCACCAAACTGTTCTTCTTTTTCTTTATCAAAAATTATTTTATAACCACATAATTTTATGTTTTTAAAACGTCGAACAATAGCACATGCTTTTAAAAGATCTGGTGTTAAAGGATTTATCATTGCACCCATGTTGCAACGAAGTTCATAATCAATATGATTAATAAACTCATCGTTAACCTGACAAAGAAGTTTAGAATCATTAAAACTCTCTGTAAGGATGCTTTCAAAATTTAAATAAATAATTGATGACAATATAAGACCATCAATTTCATTAAAAGGAGATTCATCAAAAGACAAATCTCCTCTCCATAAAAGATAGTCGAAAAAATCTGAGACTGTTTTTTTCATGCAAGTATTATACTAATTTACTTTAAATCTATCTACGTCGTTACTAATCTGTTTAATTGAGTTAGAGAATGATACAGAAACGTCTCTTAATTTATTTGTACTTTCATTTACATAGTTTGTACCATCATGAATTTCAGAGATTGCAGTTTCAATACTACCCATACTGTCTTTAAGAACTGAAACGTCACGCATAATAGCTTCACCACCGCGAGTCATTTCTGCAGCAGCACCACGAACTTCACTTGTACTGTCGTTCATGTTTCTTAAAGCTTCGAGAATCTGCTGTGAACCAGACTGCTGTTCTTCCATTGCACTTCTGATATGTGTAATGATTTCTCCAGTCTGACCAATACGAGAAGATACAGCCTGGAATGAACGTTCTGATTCTGAAGCAGCATTTACAACGCTAGAAATACCGTTCTGAATATTAGTAAGCTCTTCACCAATTTTATTTGACTGTTCTGCAGAAGTTTCTGCAAGTTTACGAATTTCATCAGCAACTACAGAGAAACCTTTACCAGCTTCACCAGCATGAGCAGCTTCAATTGCCGCATTCATGGCAAGTAAGTTTGTCTGTTCAGCAATATTCTGAATTGTTGTATTGGCATCAACCATTGTTGTAGACTGTTCTGCAATACGCTGAATAAGATTATTAACAGAAGAGTTCTTTTCAATACCATTCTTTGTATCCATTTCAAGAATACTGAATTCATCTACCATCTGTACGACAGATTTATCTACAGAGTTAATATTACCAATCATTTCTTCTACCGCAGCAGAAGCTTCTGTTACAGATGCAGCCTGACCTTGAATCATATTATCAAGTGATTCAATATTTCTTGTAATCTGAGTAATTGCAGTTGCTGAACTTTCAACAGATTTTGCCTGATTCTGAACCTGATTATTAACAAGACCAATGTTATTTGCCATCTGACTGATAGTAGAAGTTGTAGATGAAATTTCTTCCAATAAAGTAGTACCACCACTCGAAAGATTTTCTTCTGAAGATTTAATATTAATCATAATAGAATGGAATTTTTCAAGGAAGCGGTTTACAGAAGCAATAAGCTGTCCGATTTCATCATTTCTTGCAACATTAAGTCTTATTGTAAGGTCTGCATCACCTGCAGAAAGACCTTGAACTAATTTATTTACTTTGTTCAAACGTCCAATAATACCGAACATAATAAATTCGAATACAATACACATTACAACCGCAATAACTAAAGCGGCTATAAGAATGATGTTCTTAAGTTTAGTTGTTGTAATATTAATCTGACGTGTTGATACAATAAAACCTGTTGTCATATTAAGTTTTTCAATATTCGAAATAAATGCTTCACAATCAAGTCCATCAATATTAACATCTGTTCTCTGAGATTTTACGCCTACTGCTGCTTTTAGATTATTTGCCATCTCAAGAATTTCTGGATAAATTTCAATATTCTGTAAAACTTTATCTTCCTGCTTATGTGCAATAATAGTTCCAGAATAATCTGCAAGGAAGAAGTATCCTTCTTCACCAATCTGGAAACTTGCAATTTCTTTTTTAATAGCTTCAAGACCAAGCATACCAACAAAGTAACCTACAACTTTTCCATATTTATCTTTTGCAGCTCGTGCAATCGGCAATACATACTGACCTGATGTTTTAGAAAGAACCATCTGTCCAACAAAAACATCCTGTTTCTGACTCATCATAGCTTTATGATAGTCACGTTCTACCAATGCGCCTTTTCCACCAACAAGACCTGTATCTCGATATGAAGTTCCTTCAGGTGTACAGAAGAACATATAGTCATAATCAGGATTTCGTAAATTAGGATGCTGATGAAGCCATTCAATAATTGCATCAGGATCACCTTCTTTTACTACATCAGCTTCTGAATAAATCTTCAAATCATTTTCATAAACGCTGATCCATTTTTTTATTTCCTGTGAACGACCATTAACTACTTCTTCGGCCATATCATAATAAGAATTTTTTGTATATTTTTTTACTGCCCATGTAGAAACAAGAAGTAATACAGTCATAAGAACTGTAACAGAAACAACAATAATAATTCCATAAATTTTTGCAAGACTTCGCTTTTTAGAAATATCCGTTACCTTACCTACTGTAGTTGATGCATCAGCCATAATTCACCTCACTAATACTATACTTAATAATTATAACTTATATTTTCAATTTGTCCATAAATAATATTTAGAAAATTTTTACATTGCGTTATAACAAAACCCATGTATAATAATATATTAGAGTGAGTTAACTTTTCTTCTGCGAGTTTTAACCGGACAAAATGAAAGATTATAAAAAAGTTATTCTTCGAAGTATATCTATATTATCCGCAAGTCTTATTATCCTTTTATGTGCAACTTTTTGTTATGCTTTATATTTAAATAAAATTAACAAAAAAGAACTCAGTTATAGCCAGATATCTGTAAAAGACCCTCTGAATACGACAAATCTTTTATATCTAAAAATCAATAAAGTTTCGGAATGGACAGAAGAAGACAATTCTGTTGTTACCGCTTTCGATGCCTTTTTTATTAATACAAAAGATTTTGATTTTCTTAATTGGGAAGTAGATCTTCTTTTACCGAATGATGCTTTTTTAGAAAACAACTGGAACTGTACAGCATATTGTACAAAAAATAAATTAATTATTAATTCAAAAAAAGAATTAAATGATGTAATCAAACAGAATACACAGGAGAATTTCGGATTCATAATTCACTCAAAGGAAAGTTTAAAATTTGAATCAGCATATATTTCCGGAAGTTCATACAAACACATTACCAAAAGTATTATTATCAACGTTCTGATTCTTTTTTTGATTTTCACCTAAAAATAATAGATTAAATACATCATTAACATTTGTTTCTCCTATTGAACCATTTAATGCTGATTCGTTATTCTTATTTTTATCCATTGAAACAGACATTGAATGTTGTGAATCAAAAAAAGCATTATAATATTGTGTATAACTTGGATAATTATTATTATCATCAACTTTATTTTTTGCATCTTTTTCTGTTGATTTTATTTCA
>CALAUH010000028.1 GCA_937892225.1 uncultured Treponema sp. | reverse complement strand
TTTGGTATGTGTTTTATGATTATTCAGCCAATTTTAAATAAATTTGCTGTAAGCTTCATGTCAGAAAAAGATTTGTATGATACTACAATTATTCTTGTTCCAAAACATTTCTCTCTTAGTAACTGGAAAATTGCAAATACAGTTTTGACTTATAAAGAAACTTTGTTTAATACAATCTGGGTTTCATTGCTGGTTTCAATAATTGAAGTTTGTATGTGTAGTATTGTAGGATACGGATTTTCAAGATTCCAGTTTCCATTAAAGAAATTATGGTTTTTCTGTGTAATCTTAATAATTGTTATTCCTCCACAGACAATCTCAACATCATTATTTTTACATTTCCGTTATTTTAATTTCTTTGGAAAAACAATAAATCTCAGAGGTAATATTATTCCATATTTACTTTTTCAAGCTGATCGATAAGCTTTTCCATTGCCTCAAGTTCATCCATCTTGTATGCTCTTGCAATCTCAGCTTCAATCTCCTGTTTCTTTCTATCCTTTTCAAGATATTCATGATCAAAGTATCTGTCATATACCATCTTTCTAAACTTTCTTGCACGTATGCGTCTTAGCGTATTGTCCTCAATCATGAGAACATAATCCGTGCAGTTTGAGATAAGATAGAAATCATGGCTTATGAGTAATACTGTTCCCTTGTATTCCTTTATGGCATTTTCAAGGGATGTCTGTGTATATATGTCAAGATGGCTCGTAGGTTCATCAAGGATAAGAATATTTGGTTCAGCAAATAACCATTTTCCAAGAAGAACTTTCTGCATATTTCCACCAGAAAGGTTTCCAACGTCTTCTTCTATTGATGCACATTTTGTATGCATTTCTTTTGCCATTTCTTTTGAATATTCACGTTCTTTTTCAAAATCAATAACATAATTTTTAGAAATCTTTTCAAGTTTTGCTGCTGTGGTATTTTTGCTTATTGATTCAGAAAGAATAAGTCCGTTTCCTTTACGGTCTTCTGTAACATATGCGAGTCCTGCTTTAATTGCAGATTTTACATTTGGGAAAGAAACTTCTTTTCCATTCATAAAAATATGACCCTTAATGTTTGAACCATAAGAGTGTCCGAAGATACTCATAGCAAGTTCAGTTCTTCCAGCACCCATAAGTCCTGAAATACCAAGAACTTCACCTTTTCTAAGATTGAAGTTGATATTGTCGCAAACTTTGATTCCGTCAAATACAGGATGATCAACATTCCAGTCTTTAACTTCAAAACAAATTTCACCTACATGAGATTCTCGTTTAGGGAATCGGTCGGTAATACTTCTACCAACCATCGCAGAGATGATTGTATCTTCTGTAAATTTATCTTTTTTCTTATCTAAAGATGTGATTGAACATCCGTCGCGGATAACTGTAATTTTATCTGCAACATAAGAAATTTCATTCAATTTATGCGAAATGATAATAGATGTCATTCCTTGTTTCTTGAATTCCAAAAGGAGATCAAGAAGATGTTTTGCTTCTGTATCATTTAAAGAAGCTGTAGGTTCATCAAGAATAAGGAGTTTTACGTTTTTTCCAAGAGCTTTTGCAATTTCTACAAGCTGTTGTTTTCCAACACCAATATCTTTAATTAAAGTTTTTGATGAATCTTTAAGACCTACCATTTTCAAAAGTTCATCTGCTTTATCAAATGTTTCGGCCCAGTTAATTTTGGCTTTGTTTCCCCGTTCATTACCGAGGAACATATTTTCGCCGATTGTTAAAAGTGGAACTAAAGCAAGTTCCTGATGTATGATTACAATACCTTTTGCTTCACTGTCTTTAATGGTTTGAAATTTACAAATATCACCATCGTAAATAATGTCACCGTCGTAAGTTCCGTATGGATAAATCCCACTTAAAACGTTCATCAAAGTTGATTTTCCAGCTCCGTTCTCGCCGCAAATAGCGTGAATTTCACCTTCTTCAACTGTGAGATTAACATTATCAAGCGCTTTTACGCCAGGAAAAACTTTTGTGATATTTTTCATTTCCAATAATGTTTTGGCCATTTGGAACCCCTAACTATTAAATAAATTTTTGATAAAAAAAATTCGGAACACGAAAAAAATCGCATTCCGAATTATGAATTAGTTTATACTACTGTAATTCTGATTCTTTGTAGTATCCAGAATCGATTAACAATTCTTTGTAGTTTTCTTTTGAACCATATACAGGTTTACAAAGGAATGAAGGAATGATTCCTGTTCCGTTGTTGTATGTAACTGTATCGTTGATTGGAGGTTCTGAACCTTTCATGATAGCGTCTACCATTTCTACAACTTTAGAAGCGAGAGTACGTGTATCTTTGAAGATTGACATAGCCTGTGTTCCTTTGAGCATGTTTTTAACAGCTACGATATCACAGTCCTGACCAGTAATGAGTGGGAAGTTTTCTGCTGTATAACCTGCAGCTAAGAGAGCGTTTGTAATACCGTTAGCACATGAGTCGTTTGAAGAATAAACTGCATCGAGTTTTGTTCCTTTTGGACCATATCCGTTAGCTGTGATAAGGTTTTCCATACGTTTCTGAGCTTCTTCTGTAGACCAGTTCAATGTAGCACACTGAGCTTTTTCTGTCTGTCCAGATGGACATACGATTACACCAGATTTGATGTATGGTGTAAGGATATCCATAGCACCACCGAAGAAGAAGTTGATGTTGTTGTCACCTGGGTCACCAGTAAAGAGTTCCATGTAAACTGGATCATCTTTTGAACGGTTTTTGAGGTTTAATTTTTCTACAAGGTATTCACCCTGAATTGTACCAACTTCATAGTTATCGAATGTTGCATAATAAGAAACAGCGTCTGAGTTCATGATAAGGCGGTCATAAGCAATAACTTTGATATCCTTCTTTTTAGCTGATTCAAGAGCATTTGTAAGTGCAGAACCATCGATTGAAGCAATTACAAGTACTTTACAGTTTGAAGTAATCATGTTTTCAATCTGTGATACCTGTGTATTGATGTCGTTTGCAGCGTACTGTAAATCTACAGTATATCCAGCTTTTTCGAGCTGAGATTTCATGTTGGCACCGTCCTGGTTCCATCTCTGCAAATCTTTTGTAGGCATAGAAACACCAACTTTAGTTCCAGCTGATTTTCCACTACAGCTTACTAAACCTAAAGTAAGAGCTGCTAATACTACTGCTAAAAGTTTTTTCATAATAAAAACTCCTTTTAATGTAATTTAGGGTACTAAGTGCCCATACTTAAATTATACAATTTCAAAAAAAAAACGGTAAACAATTATCTAAAATATTTTGTTATTTTATTGTTTTTTTTGGTGAAAATATAAGAAAATTCCCTTAGGTATTAGGATTTTTTTGTTGTAAAATATGTGCTAATTGTTTATATTTAATAATATGAGTGATGTAAATAATCAGACTGGTAAAAATTCAGAAGGAATTATCGCAGATGTATCTATAGAATTGCCACCAGAAGTTAACGTTGTTTTTTATAATGATGATTATACAACTATGGCATTTGTTGTTGATGTATTGGTCTCTGTGTATAACAAATCAGAAGATGTCGCACATGAACTTATGATGAAAGTACATGAAGAAGGTTCGGCTGTAATCGGAACATATACATATGATATTGCAGTATCGCGTATGAATTTAACAAGAGTTCTTGCTAAGAAAAATGGTTTTCCATTGAGGGTAGAAATTGAGTAGCGAAATAGAAAATCCAAAAGGAGTTGTGCGTCAGATGAAAGTAAGCCCGATGCTTGCTAAAATTTTATCTGATTCACTTAATTCTGCAAGACAGTTTAATCATGAATTTTTTACTCCTGAACATGTTTTATCAGTTGCTTTAGAAAATGATTTTATATGTCATCTTTTATATCAAAGTGGCTGTGATTATGAATCTCTTAAAAAAAATATTGAAATATATTTAAAAACTCAGGTTCCTCTTGTTTCTGTAAAAGCAGATTCTTCGTTATTAAAAACACCTGTAGAATCAGCAGGATTTCAATCGGTAATGAACAGGGCAGTTTTTAACTGTGTTTCAAATGAATCTCCAATGCTTGATATTACCGATGTAATTTTAAGTATGTATGAAGAAAAAAAGAATTTCTGTTCATATTATTTGCGTTCTGCAGGTTTAGATAAATTAAATTTTTTAATGACTATAGAAAAAATAAAAGGTGTTCGTGACGCAAAAAAAGATAAAACAGAAAGTAAAGTTGCAGATTCATTATTATCAAATAATTCTGGTGGATTAAAAAGATTTGCAGAAGATTTAACTGAACAGGCAAAGGCTAAAAAATTTGATGTATTAATCGGACGTGATCAGGAAATTGAAAGAACGATTGAAGTA
Source organism: uncultured Treponema sp. (assembly GCA_937892225.1). Lineage (GTDB taxonomy): Bacteria > Spirochaetota > Spirochaetia > Treponematales > Treponemataceae > Treponema_D. The sequence continues at coordinate 9,060 of CALAUH010000028.1, read as the reverse complement.
TTGTCCAGACGTACAAAAAACAATCCTCTTCATATTGGAGATACTGGTGTTGGTAAAACAGCAATAATATATGGACTTGCCCAAAGAATAATAGAAGGAAAAGTTCCTGCCTGTTTAAAAGGTTTTAAAATATATTCATTAAATTTAGGACAGCTTCTTGCCGGTTCAAAATTCCGTGGTGATTTTGAGGAACGTCTTAATACAATTATTCGTGATTTAAAAGAAGACAAAAAGGCTATTCTTTATATAGATGAAATTCATATGTTGATTGGAGCAGGAACAAACGGTCTTACAGAAATGGATGCTGCAAATCTTTTAAAACCTGCTCTCGCTTCTGGAGAAATAAGAGTAATCGGTTCTACAACTTATGATGATTATTCAACTCGTTTTGAAAAGGATAAAGCTCTTGTTAGACGATTCCAGAAAATTGATATTCTTGAACCTTCGAAAGAAGAAACGTTGAAAATCCTAAAAGGACTTCAGAATAAATATGAAAAATATCATCAGGTAAAATATACACCGTCTGCTTTGGAAGAAGCCGTAGATTTGTCTATAAATTTATTTCCAGAAAGACGTTTACCAGATAAAGCAATAGATTTAATTGATGAAGCCGGAGCTTATTTTAAAATCAACTGTGGTAAAGGAACAATAAACCCTAAGATTATAAGAAAAGTTGCTTCCAGAATAACAAAATTACCGCTTGATGTAGTTGCAAGTGAAGAAAAACAGAAACTTGAAAATATAGAACAGATTTTAAAAGAAAGTATTTTTGGACAGGATCAGGCAATTTCAAAACTTTCACATGCAATTAAAAGAGTTCGTGCCGGTTTTAGAAATCCAGACAAACCTGAAGCATGTTATCTTTTTGTTGGTCCAACAGGTTGTGGAAAAACAGAACTGGCAATTTCTTTATCAAAATTATTGAATGAACCTCTTTTACGCTATGATATGAGTGAATTCCAGGAAAAGCATTCTGTAAGCAGATTTATTGGTTCACCTCCAGGCTATGTCGGTTTTGAAGAAGGCGGACAGTTAACTAAAGATGTAAGAAAGAATCCGAAATCAGTAATACTTTTTGATGAAATTGAAAAAGCTCATCAGGATATTTACAATGTTCTTTTGCAGATAATGGATTATGGTGTATTAACAGATAATCAGGGCAAAAAAGCTGATTTTAGAAACTGCATCATCATAATGACAAGTAATGCCGGTGCTAGAGATATGGAACGCGGTGGAATTGGATTTGGAAAAGAAATAAGTGATGAATCTGAATCAATTCTTCTTGATGCGGTTAATAAAGAATTTGCGCCTGAATTTAGAAACAGGCTTGATTCTGTAATTCCGTTTAATCATCTTACAAAAGATATTGTTCGTCTTGTCTGTATAAAAGAAATAAACAAATTAAAAGACAGAATGAATCTTAAAAAAGTAAAACTTACTGTAAGTGATGAATGTGTAGATTATCTGACAGAAAAAGGATATTCAAAAGAATTCGGTGCAAGAAATATGTCGCGTGTCGTTGAATCAGAAATTGCAGATTCTCTTGTAGATGAAGTACTTTTTGGAAAACTTTCAAAGGGTGGTTCTGTAAATGCAGTTCTAGAAAAAGGACAGATTGTTTACAAATATGGAAAGTAGCGGACAAAAAACTAAAAGATTTTATGCAATATTTATTTCGCTTATCATCGTAATATTTATTAGTGTTATAATTTTTTTTAGTACAATTTTCCGTGTAAATACAAAATCAAAATCAGAAGAAAAAGTAAACAGTCAGAGAAAATATCACATCGTAGTAACAGGAAGTTATGAAAATGAACTTTTCTTAAAGCAGGTTTATGAAGGCGCAAAAGAAATCTCTGCCAATTATGATGCAGTCGTTGAATTTTACGTTCCAAGTTCACAGGCAGAAAATGTTTCTTTTCAAAAACTTTTTGATTATGCAAGTTTTGTTAATGCAGACGGAGTTATTGCTTATATCGACAATCCTGAGTTTAACTGCGTTTTGAGTGACAAGATAGACGGTAGACAGATTCCTCTTGTAACAACCGGCGTTTATGTTCCTTCTCTTAATCAGATTTCTTTTATAGGTAATAACTGGTGGGAACTTGGTAAAAAAATCGCAAATGAAGTTGTAGAACTTTTACATTATGATGGAAATTTATATGTAATCAGTGATGAAACATCTTCTTCTACCAATTACAGTAATCTTACAAGCAGCCTTTATGAATCATTACATAAATATCCTAAAATTAATGTAGAAACAATCAAAAAAATTACAAATGATATTATCTTTTCTGATAAAAAAAATATTAATAATCTGGTTTTATGTCTGACAGAAGAATCAATTATAAAAACAGCACAAATTACAAAAGAACTTCGTCAGTCAGATGACAGAAACTATATGATAATAGGATTCGGCAGTAACGAAACCTGTCTTTATTATCTTGAAAATGGAATTATAGAAGAATTGATTTCTCTTGATCAGAAGAAAATTGGTGAAGCGGCATTGAATCAGATTTTTGAATATGAAAGTAAAGGTTATGCAAACAGTTACATTTCTGCGGAAATAAAAATTACAAGGGCGAGTGATAAATGATAGAAAAAATTAAAATTCGAAAAATATCTACTCTCCGCGGAAGAATAATGCTTTGCTTTACAATTTCTCTTCTTGTTATGTCGATTATTCTTATTTCTACAATCCGTCTTGATTTTGTAGGAATGAAAACTCTTGGAAATGCGTACAAATCGAATACGGAATTAAATTATTTTTCTCTTATGCTTGCACAGACAGAAAAGGCAATGGAAAATTATGTTAATTATCATTCATATGAAAGTATTAATGAATATTACGCAGGAAGCAGTAAAACAGAAGAATTTTTAAATCTGATGCAGAATACACCGTCTGTTGATGAAGTTTTGCAGAAAGAGTATATCGTAAAACAATTTTCAAAATCATTTTTGTCTTATAGCAGTAAGGCAATTATTGGAAGAAGGGCAAACAGTACAGAAGAAGTTAATGTTTATTATAAAAAATCAATTGACTGTTATAACATGCTTTTGTCACAACTTCTTGAATTGAATAAACTTCTTTTAAAACAGAATGCAACGGATTATGAAGAGAGTCATGATCATTATCTTTTTACAACCAAGTTAAATTTTTTGATTTTTACACTTTTTGCACTTTTGATTTTCTGCTTTATCTATTTGATGTTAACAAGATTTACAAAACCGCTTGTAGAAATTTCTGAAGTTGCACATAGAGTTTCCAAACGTGATTTTGACGTACCTCTTTTTAATAATTTTTCTAATGATGAAATCGGTAACATTTGCCAGGCTTTTGACAGAATGATTATAAGTATCCGCGAATACATTGATACAATCTGGGAAAAAGCCAGAACTGAAGCTGAGTTAAAAGAGAAAGAAATTGAAATGCAGGCTTTGTATACAGATGCACAGTTACGTGCGTTACAGAATCAGATTAATCCGCATTTTTTGTTTAATACGCTTAATACCGGTGCACAACTTGCAATGATGGAAGGCGCAGATAAAACCTGTTATTTTATTGAACAGGTTTCAGATTTCTTCAGATACAATATTCAGCAGCAGGATAGAACTGCAACAATTGATGAAGAGCTTGGTCTTGTAGATAACTTTGTTTATATAATGAAAGTCCGTTTTGGAAATCGTCTTGAATTTGAAAAAAATATACCTTCACAAAAGTTCAGTCAGTTAATTCCTGTAATGACACTTCAGCCGCTTGTAGAAAACTGTATTAAATACGGTCTAAAAAATACAAAAGGAAAAGTAATTCTTTCGATAAAAGTAGAAAAGAAATTTATTGTTATAAGCATAAGTGATAACGGTTGTGGAATGAATCCTGAAGTTCGAAAAAGTGTTCTGGAATCTGTAAAGAGTGATACAACCAGACTTCCTCAGGAATTGATAGATTCTCAAGTTTACGATTCTTCTGTTGTAGAAAATCAAAAACATACTGGAACAGGATTAATAAATGTATTTTTACGTTTAAAACTTTTTTATCAGCGGGATGATATCTTTGATATTAAAAATGGAGAAGATGGAACAGGAACAAATTTTATTATAAAGGTGCCGAAAAATGTATAATATTTTATTAACTGATGATGAACAGATTGTAATAGATTCTCTTTCTTTTATAATAAATAAAAATTTTGAAAGTCAGGTAAATCTTTTTACAGCCTTATCTGGAACGGAAGCAATAGAGTTTGTAACTAAAGAAAATGTTGATATCATTTTTATGGATATTAATATGCCGGGCTTAAATGGTCTTGATACTGTAAGTTGTATTAAAAAAATTAAACCAGAAATTGTAATTATTATGTTAAGTGCTTTTGATCGTTTTCAGTATGCCCAGGAAGCAATGAATCTTGGCGCATTTAAATATATTACAAAACCGGTAAACAGAAATGTAGTAATCCAGACAATAAGAAGTGCAATGGATTATATTGATAATAAAGTCGGAAAATTAAATGAAGATAAGGAACTTCATAAAAAATTAGATTTAGTTTCTCCGATGATAGAAAGCGAATTTATTTATTCAAGTCTTTTTACAAGTGACGCGAATTTTGAAATAAAAAAATATTTGGATTATTTTAATTTAAAAAATACATTTTTATGCTTTTGTTTTGAAATCCCGAATATTAATTCAGAAAATCAATATCAGACTTATGAAAAAACAAGAGATTTGATAAAAGAACAGATAAACTGTCTTGTAAGTTCTTTTATTATGAATCGAATAATTGTTTTTTATCCGTTAGAAGATAAAGATGACACTGAACAACAGTCTAATGAACAGATTAAAAAAGTTTTTTCTTTAATGAATTATAAAATCAGTTCAAAAATACGTCTGGGTGTAAGTAGAATTTATGATGACTGGAAATTGATTAAATCAGCTTACAAAGAGGCAATTTCCTGTTTAAATCAGACGGATGCAGAAGGTGGAATTGCTTTTGCTGAACAGGTTTTGGTATTAACGCAAAAAAATCAGGATAATACGATTGAATTTAAAAAACAGCTTATTTCAAGATTCCGTCAGGGTGATTCAACAGGGGTAAAATCATTTTTAGATTTATATTCATCACAATTAATTTCTGCAAAAGTTGATTTAGATAAAATTAAAAATTCTTTCTTTGACATTCTTGTTACGGCACGAAATTATGCCACAGAAATTAATGAAAATTTTTACAGCGAATCATTTGATAATGCTTTTTCGGTAATCTGTAATGAAAATGATGTGTTAATGCTAAAAGATTATCTTCAAAAAACTTTGCTTGAATATATGACTGTAATTATTACGGCAAGAACGCAGAATGAAAATCCTATAATTAAAAAAGTTTGTGATTATATCAATGAAAATATTGCAGAAAATATTTCTCTTGAACAGATGGCGCAATATGTAAATGTAAGCTCTTTTTATTTAAGTAAATTGTTTAAAGAAGAGAAGGGGGTTACATTCATAAATTTCTTATCAGATAAACGCCTCGAAAAATCAAGATTGATGTTAAAGAATACAGAAAAATCAATAAAAGAAATTACGGCAGAAACAGGATATAATGATCAGAATTATTTTAGCCGCCTGTTTAAAAATAAATTCGGAGTTTCACCGACAGAATATAGAAATCAAATATAAGGGAATATAAATGAAGAAAATTGTTTATTTTATTTTAACAGTGTTTTTAATCACTTCCTGTAATAATAAAAAAATTAAAATGCCGGATGTTTTAAAAAAAGATAATGCTGAATCTCAGAAAAAGGTAATTGGTTTTTCAATCGATACTCTTGCAATAGAAAGATGGCAGCGTGATCTGGACGTTTTTACAAGTAAGGCAAAAGAACTTGGAGTTGATGTAATTGTTCAAAACGCCGGAAACAGTATGGAAGAACAGAAAAGACAGTTGATGTATCTTGCAGATATAAATGTTGATGTTTTATTAGTTTTGCCGAAAGTTGCAAATGCATTGACAGATACGTTACCAAAAATTCGTGCAAAAGGAATTCCTGTAATTTCTTATGACAGACTTATACGAGATACAGATGTTGATATGTATATTACAATTAACAGTGAACGAGTCGGAGAAATAATGGCAGAAGAAATGCTTAACCGGACTACAGGAAAATCATGGTTTTGTATGCTTGGACCGGAAGAGGATTTTAATATGTCACTTATTTCAAGCGGTGTAAATAAAGTTCTTGCTAATACAAACGTAAAAATCGATTATGTTTATTATACAAGCGGCTGGGATTATGATTTAGCTTTTCAGGAAATGGCACGCTTGATTGGAGAGAATAAAATACCGGATGCAATTCTTTGTGGAAATGATGCAATTGCTTTTAGTGTAATTCAGGCAATAAATCAGTTTTATGGCGGAAAATTTATTCATGTCTGTGGTCAGGATGCAGATATAGCAGCCTGTCAGAATATTACTCAAGGTTTGCAGGATTTTACAGTTTACAAACCAATTACAAAACTTGCTGAACTGGCGGCAGAATATGCAGTTGATTTTGCAAATGGTAGAAATATAAAAGATATGAATGTAACAGAAACAATAAATAATGGAGTTTCAGATATTCCTGTTGTATGGCTTGAACCACAGAAAGTTGATTCTTCAAATATTGATAAAATCATTATAGATTCCGGCTTTCATTCATACAATGAAGTTTATAGGATTAAATAGAAATTTTTAGGAAATTGGGTATAATACAGATATGGCAAGTAAAAAATCTATTAACTTTGATTACGATGCACCGGTAACTAATACTTTTGTTTTAAGTGCAATAATTATTTTTGTTGTATCAATTTTTGTAAAAAAGATTGATATAGAATCAACATGGTTTATCTGTCCGACATGTAAGACAGGTGAATTACCTTTTGTTCTTTCGAGAATTTTTGATTATTTTAAGCTTTTTTTATATGTTCTTGGTGGAACAGATAAATTAATTTTGTTTACAAATCTTTTATTGTTAATGCTTTTAAGTCCACAGATGGAAGATTTATATGGTTCGGTAACAATCGGCGTGATGTATTTTATTTCTGCAGTTTTTACAGGTGTCTTGAATGTGTGTTTTTGTAAAAATGTAATTTCCGGGGCAGATTCAATCATCTTTATGCTTATAGTTTTAGATGTTATGGCTTGTTTTAAAAAACGTACAATCAGTTGTTCTGCTCTGGTTGTTGTTGCTGTATTTATCTGTGTTCAGGTATTTAAAAAGAATCCTAATGGTGTGATTGGAATTATTGTAACAGTTGCCGGCGGTTTATGTGGAAGTTTATTTGCTTTTTTAGCATTACCAAAAGCCAGGGCAAAAAAAAGTGCTGCAGCTAGTGCAACACCTGTAAAAAAATCTAAAAGTAAACCAACAACATATTCATCAGATGATGATGCAACAGTCGTTGGCACTTTGAAATTTTAAGATTTATATTTAGTTATAAATTGCTCTTACTCTATTAACTGTATCACATGCTGCAAGTTTTGCGATGATGTCATCACCAACATGTCCATCAACATCGATAATATTGTAAGCAACATCTCCACGAGCCTGATTCAAGAAAGCAGAAATGTTTAATTTTGATTCACCAATAATTGTTGTGAATTTAGAGATTGTATCAGGAATATTTTTGTGACTGATACAAAGACGTGTTCCACCTTCTGGAATTGGATTGTCTGTAACTGTTTTTGGGAAGTTTACAGAGTTTACAATGTTTCCGTTTTCCAAGAAATCTTTAAGCTGAGCAGCAGCCATAATTGCACAGTTGTCTTCTGCTTCTGGAGTTGAAGCTCCAAGGTGTGGAAGTACAATTACTTTTGGCTGATTTAATAATTCTTCTGCAGCAAAGTCTGTAACTAAGCAAGAAACTTTTCCGCTTTCCAATGCAGCTAAAATGTCAGCATTGTTTACAAGTCCACCACGAGCAATGTTGATGATTCTAACACCGTCTTTCATAGTTTTGATTGCAGAAGCGTTGATCATACCTTTTGTATCATTTGTCTGTGGAACGTGGATTGTAATGTAATCAGATTTTGCATAGATTGTATCCAAAGTTTCAGCAATTTTAATTTTTTTATCAAGGAACAAAGCTGATTTTACGCTTAAGAATGGGTCATAACCGATTACTTCCATTCCAAAGTGCTGAGCCAAGTTAGCAACCATAGCACCAATTGCACCAAGACCGATTACACCGAGTGTTTTTCCTTTTAATTCTGGTCCAACAAACTGTGATTTTCCTTTTTCAGCTAAGTCAGGGATTTCATCACCTTTACCAGCAAGACTGTTTGCCCATTTGTTAGCGTCAATTGCAGGACGGCTAGAAAGTAAAAGTGCGAGCATTACTAATTCTTTTACAGCGTTAGCATTTGCACCTGGAGTGTTGAATACTACAACACCTTTGTCTGTAAGTTCTGGAATTGGAATATTGTTTGTACCAGCACCTGCACGAGCAACAGCTAAAACATTGTCGCTGAGTTTCATTTCGTGCATATCTGCAGAACGAACCAAAATTGCATCTGGATTGTTGATGTCTGTAGCAATTTCATAATTATCGCGGTCCAACTGATTAAGACCACAAGTAGCGATTTTATTTAATGTTTGAATTTTGAACATAGATCTTTTCTCCATTAAGGTGGTTTCGACAGGCTCAACCACCGTAGATTTATTTATTTTCAGCGGCAAATTTCTTCATGAATTCAACCAATGCCTTAACTCCGTCTAAAGACATTGCGTTGTAGATTGATGCACGCATACCACCTACTAAGCGGTGACCTTTTAAGTTTACAAGACCTGCTGCTGCAGCTTCTTTAACGAACTTGTCGTTGATTTCTTTTTCTTTAGCAAGAACAGCTTCGTCTGTAGCTCCTGGAACTGAGTATTTTGTAAGGAATGGAACGTTCATTAAAGAGCGGCTTCCTTTTTCTGCAGTTGCGCGGAAGAAGTCTGATGAATCAAGGAAGTTGTAAAGGTAATCAGCCTTTTCCTTGTTGCGTTTGAGCATACCTTGTGCTCCACCGTTCTTTTCTACCCAGTGAAGAA
>CALAUH010000027.1 GCA_937892225.1 uncultured Treponema sp. | reverse complement strand
TGCCAGAATTTATTGTATATGATGGTAATGGCAATATTATTCCTGGTTATACTGTTAACTTCTATGATGATGAAAACAAGATAATTACAGATTTACCAAAGGAAAGTTCAGGAGATAAAGTATATTATGGTAAAGTTGAACCAATTAAATATAATATTTTCTATAATTGCATTTATATTTGCAAGTGAGTTATAAATAAAATGGGGTTGAATCTGGCTAAAAAATATATTTCTTTGTGAAATTGCATTTGAAAATTTTAATAAAGATAATTCTTTTTCTTTATTTAATAATGCTTTTTCTTCATTAACATTAATTAAAGTAAATACAATTATGATTGAAAAATAAATTGATATAAAGAAAATATTTGTTGTTGTTTTGTTGTGAAGTGTTATTGAAGCTAATGGTAAAATACAATATAAAAGCCATGCAAAAAATTCACGTTTTTTAAATTTTTTAACATTGATTAATAAAATTACTAATTCATAAAGGATAATAAAAGGTGCACTGATTTGTGTATAAAAAAAGTTTTTGGAATAAAATACTTTTCCTTCTGGAGTTATTTGCAATAAAAGTCCCGAAAAGATTGAAATTATCCATAAGATTATGCAGACTGTTTCAATTCCAATTAAAATGAATATAGTAATAGATGAAATTTTAAGTTTATCTTTTGTACTTTCTACAAAATAAATATGATAAAAAATCAATTCTATTGCTGCAAAAATATATGTTAATGTCAGGAAGGTTTTAAATAAATTCAATGTTTCTGGATTTTTCATAAATAATAATGAAAAACTATTTACCAGTAAAAGAATAATTTCGAATACTGAAAATAAAATTAAATATCTTCTTTTTTTATCAGTTTTAATTTCAAGTACATAACCGAAGATTAAGAAAATTAAAGAAATTGCTGCAAAAATTTCAACAACGAAAATCAATTGTTGATAAAGATCTGATTTTATAAAAATATCTGTAAAGCGCATAAAATCCTCGAAAAAGAAACAAAGTATATTTTATACTTTAGGTATCTTTATTGTTATTCTAGTTCCAAATCCTTCTTTAGTAGTAACATCAAGTTTACCGTTACAATAAAGATGTAGTCTCTCTCTGGTGATTTTTAATCCGATGTGTAAATCATTTTCTTCTTTTTTATAATTTTTATTAAAACCAATTCCATCATCCTGTATAATTATTAAATAATATTCTTTTGTTTCAGAAGTAGAAATATTTACTGTACCACCATTTTCTTTTTTCATAATTCCATGTTTAATTGCATTTTCTACAAGTGGTTGAACAGATAATGGTGGTATTTCAAAGTTTGAAACATTAATATTATATTCTATGTTTAGTTTTGAACCGAATCTTAATTGTTCAAGCCAGCAGTAATTTTTTACATATTCAAGTTCTTTTTCAAAAGGAATATTTTTCTGCATGCTGATTGAATTTATATTCATCCGTAAGTATTTTGCAAAAGTGTTTGTTGCTTCCTGAGCTTTTAATGGATCTATTTCACATAATGCACTTATACTTGCCAGTGAATTGAATAAAAAGTGCGGTTGTATTTTATTCATGAAAATGTCATTTTCTGCTTTCGAAAGTTTTAATTTTTTTTCTGATAATTCATTTCGTTCATAAATTTGAATCAGTGAATAATTAATAAAACTTGCTATAAAAAATCCAATTGTCGTAAAACTGAAATTTTTGTTTATTAACTGAATTATAGCTATAGAAAGCATTATTAATGTGTAATAAATAAAACCTTTTTTCTCTAATTGTGAAAAAGAATTAGTAAAATTTACTATCATTAATAAAATAAAAGATGTAAATGCAGGCATAATAAAAACTAAGAAATAGAATTTATTTCTTATAAGAATATTGTTTTCGTAATAAAAAATCGTATTTGTAAAACAGTTTATAAAACATAAAAGAATAGATAAAAACAGCAGCAGGTTTATAAAGTGATTAAAACTTATTAAAATTGTTTTATACTTTTTAGTACATTGGTAAAAAATATATTCTTTTAATGAATAAAATAAAAGAAAATTAAAAATCAAATCTAAAGAATCAATTATGTATTTAAGAATTTCTGGTGTTTGTGGTAAATAAATTCTGGATAAAATATTAAAAAATAATTCAATGTATAAAATAATGATGGAATGAATGTATAAAAAAATTCTTTTTTCATCACGCTGATTATCTATACATACATTATAGAAAATAATACCGCAAATTATCATGGCAAGATAAGAAGCAGATATAGTTATAATATTGTATTTATTAATATAGTCAAAACCAAGTATAAACTGTGTGATTATTAAAATGATGATTAAAGAAAACATTAAATATGTAATAATTTTAAAAAACTTTTTATTTTCAAGACATTTTGATAACAGATTCTTTACCATAGTAATATTATAACAGAAGTTTTAAAAAAAGACAAAAAAAGTGTCCCTTTTGAGGAGAACAAAAGGGACGGAAAGGGAGTTATAAAAAAATTATAAAAAAAATTGATTATTTACATCTCTTCTAAAAAAAAGCCCCTCAGAAGTAATTGACAACCACTCCTAAGGGGACCATCGGAGAGAGTTTATAATATTATTATATAAAGTAAATAGACAATAAATGGACAATGTAATAAAAAAAATTAAAAATTTTATGAAAAAAAGTTAATTTTATTAAAATAAACTTTAAATATAGTAAATTTTTTAAATATAATTAAATATTTATTGAAAATTAACTATATTTATTATAAAATAATCAATATTAGATATATTAGTGAGGATAATATGAACGAAGAAATTAAAGCCGTTGCAGACAGATTAATTGGTTTACGTGATATTATGGACGTTACAGTTGAAGAAGCTGCTGGAGTTTGTGGTGTTTCAATTGAACAGTATAAAGCATATGAAACTGGAAATGTTGATATTCCTGTTGGTGTTCTTCAGTCTATGGCTAAAAAATATGATATTGATTTATCAGTTTTAATTTCTGGTAAAGAACCTCATATGCATTCATATTGTCTTACTAAAAAAGGCAAAGGTCTTTCTGTTGAAAGAAGAAGTGATTATAAATATGAAGCTTTAGCAAGTGGATTTATTAATCGTAAATCAGATCCTTTTATTGTAACAGTTCCTTTTAGCGAAAATGCTGAACCACATTTTAATGCGCATCCTGGTCATGAATTTGTTTATATGATTCAGGGTAAAATGATTTTAACAGTTGATGGAAAAGAATTGAAAGTTGAAGAAGGTGACAGTGTTTATTTTGATGCAACTAAAAAACATGCAATGGTTGCAATTAATGCCGAAGCTAAATTTTTAGATTTGATTATATAAAAATAATTTGGAATTAAGTAAAGGAAAATATAGATGATAGAAAAATTTTTAAAGCAGACTGAATTTAAAGATTACGATGATTTTTTCAATAATTATAAAATCAATGTACCAGAAAATTTTAACTTTGGTTATGATGTAGTTGATTATCTTGCAGAAAATAATCCGGATGGAAAAGCTTTAGTTTGGTGTAATGATAATAACGAAGAATTAACTTTAACTTTTAAAGATGTTAAAGAACGTTCAGACCGTGCAGCTGCATTTTTTATGTCACAGGGAATTAAGAAAGGCGATTTTGTAATGCTTATTTTACAGCGCCGTTATGAATTCTGGATAAGTATTGTTGCTCTTCATAAAATCGGTGCTTCTGTAATTCCAGCAACTCATATGCTTACAAAAGAAGATATTATTTTCCGCTGTCAGAATGCATTTATTAAAGCAATTGTTGCTGTAAATGACAGAGATTTATTTAAATATATAGAAGAAGCTAAGAAAGAATGTGATTCTTTAAAAACTTTAATTGCATGTTCTGCATTTGGAATTGATAAAGGACTTTCTGAAGAAGAAAAATCTGCTCATCCAGATTGGATTGATTTTACAAAATCTATTAATGCAGTTCAAGAAGAACAGATGAATGCATTCCGTTCACTTAAACGTAAAGACATTAATACTAATATGGATGTTATGCTTGCATATTTTACTTCTGGAACTACAAGTCATCCAAAACTGGTAGCGCACAATTATTTATATCCACTTGGACATATTGCTACAGCAAGTTACTGGCAGAATGTAAAAAAAGGTGGATTACATTTAACTGTTGCAGATACAGGATGGGCAAAGGCTGTCTGGGGTAAAATTTACGGTCAGTGGATTGCTGAATGTGCAGTTTTTGTTTATGACTATCATGCAAAATTTAAGCCGGTTGATTTAATTGAACAGATAGAAAAACATCATATTACTTCTTTCTGTGCACCTCCAACAATTTACCGCTTCTTAATTCAGGAAGATTTAAGTACATATGATTTCTCTTCTTGTGAACATTATTCAACTGCCGGAGAACCTCTTTCTGATGAAGTTTTCAACAAATGGAAGGCTATTACTGGAAAAGAAATTCACGAAGGATTTGGACAGACAGAAACAACTTTAAGTTTATTAAACTTTGGTAACGAAAAAATCAAACCGGGAAGTCTTGGAAAACCAGCACCATATTACAACGTAACTTTAGTTGATGAAGATGGAAACGAAGTTGAAGACGGTGAAGTAGGCGAAATTGTTGTAGATATGTCTCAAGGCTATTTCCCTGGATTATTCCTTTCTTACTATGGTGATGAAGCTAAAACTAAATCTGTTATGCACGATGGACTTTATCATACCAGTGATAATGCATGGCGCGATGAAGACGGATATTTCTGGTTTACTGGTCGTAATGATGATGTAATCAAATGTTCTGGATATAGAATCGGTACTTTCGAAGTAGAATCTGTTTTAATGCAGCATCCTGCAGTTGTAGAATGTGCTGTTACTGCTGCTGCTGATCCTGTTCGAGGACAGGTTGTAAAAGCAACAATTGTTCTTGCAAAAGGCTATACACCAGGTGATGAACTTGTAAAAGATATTCAGACTTTTGTTAAAAAGACAACAGCTCCTTATAAATATCCAAGAATTGTTGAATTCCGTGACAGTTTACCAAAAACAATTTCTGGTAAAATTAAGCGTAACGAAATTAAATAATTATTTTTTTCTGATAAAAGAAGGTCTGTATTCGTGCGGATTGTACCAGTTGTTTAAACTTTCTACAATTTCGTCTTCTTCATATTTTAGATAACGCTGCCACAGATCTTCTTTTATTAAAACATAATTTGTATCAATCTGTCTGATTAATATGTTTAATTCATCTTCTTCATATTCACCAAAGAATTGTTTTAAATAATCTGCATTTGTTCCATAGGCAAGTCTCCAGACTTCATTTCCAGGAACTTCAAAATCACAATTATAATTCAAACAGTCTTTCAAATCACAATAATATGTATAACAGTGATTTAATCCTAAGTGTGCAATTAAAAGTGAGTCTTTTGGTAAATCTATTTTTTCTACAATCTTTTTATAATAACTGTATGGCGGATCTTTAGTACCATCATAAACTTTGTGTGTAAAAGTAGCCGTAATAGTAAGAATCAATAAAAATAATTCTTTAATTATAAGATTATCATCATTAAAGTTGATTAATTTAGAAAGAATGATTATATCAAAACATATTGAAACTGGTATACCGTTTAATAAGATTCTGTATCCCATATCTAATGTCGTTAAATTCCAGAAAGGGAAAGATATAATTAACGGAATAAGTAAAAATAAATTGAATTTTCTGATTTTAATGATATATAAAATGACTAAAAAATAATTTAAAATAAAATATATTGTCATTTCAATTGGTATACTTTTGGGCAGGATGTTCATAAAAACTTTAGAAAAACATGGTAATATTGGTAAAAGTGCAAAAACTGATTTGAATCTTTCTATTCGATTTATGAATAACAGAATAAATAAAATACCTGCACCGCTAATTAAAATAATCTGTTTTTTTAATGAAAACTTTCTAACAAGCATTAAACATATAAAAATAAAACAGAATGCTGTTGAAACTAAATGTGAAAGTACAGATAAAATTAAAAAAATAAAGCTTAAAATTGAAAAAATGATTTTTTTATTGGTACTAAAATTTTTAAAATTTTCAAATATAAATGTAAAGCAAGTTGCAAACATAAAGAAAAATAATAATCCGGTCTGATTATTAATATAGTTTACCTGAAAACTTACTAAACTTGGTGAACAAAAACAGCAGATAAGAAGTGATGCAAAAGATAAAACAGGAAGTTTTGTAAATTGTTTAACCAGTAAAGAAACTGCAAGACATAAAAGAGTTGAAGACAGTGCAGCCCAGATTTTACATCCTAAAATTGCATCTTTAAATAAAAAGGCAAAAAATCCGCAGATATAGTAACCGATTTCATAATCTGGATTTTCTAATGCTCCTGTAGTTGCTAGAGATTTTGCCTGTAAAGCATAATAATATCCGTCTAAACCTGTAGGATGATAAGTTTGTAATAAACACTTAAATCTTAAAATAAAGGTTATTACTAAAATGCAGAAGAAAAAAAATACATAAAGAATATTTTCGACTTTTTTATTTTTAAGAAAAGAATTCATTTTACTATTCCTTTTTATCACTGATTAACGGATTATACATCATTAAAGCATGATTTTCTGTAATGTAAATATCTTCGACGGGTTCATTTTCCTTTTTACCGTCTACAATATTGTATTTTTTTCTGTAAATTGAATTGTGTCTTACAAAGATACCGGCACCTTCCTGTGTAAAAGAATGATCTTTCTGGTAAACTTCGTATTCTTCAGTTTTTGGAGTTTTTGCCCTGATTTCTCCACATAAACGATTATTTTCTATTTTAATTAAAAATAAATAATCATCATTTGTTTCATTTAAAACCATTAAGTCTCTAAAGTTGTAAACACAGGTTGCGCCGCTTCCAAAAGGTAAAGTTCTGTTTGAATCTGGAAAAACATCATAACTATGACGCCATCTTTCTTTAACTGTTAAAGGTGTATGTAAAATCATCCAGTAAAGAAGGTTAGAAAGTGCACATAATCCTCCGCCTGTTGCTGCGGTTGGTTTACCGTTAACTAACATCATTCCTTTTGTATAACCTTTTAGTTTTGTAGGATTACCGATAAGTTTCCAGTAAGAAAATATTTTACCAGGAGAAAGAATAATTTTATTAACTCTTTTTATAGCAATTAAAAGATTATGAACTTTACCGTCCTGTAATGCTGAATCATCTTTTGAAAGATTACGGTAAAGGTTTGAGGAGTGATAAAAAATTATATTTGGATATTCCTGTTTTAATTCTTCTTCTGATTTTTTAGAATTATTTTTGACGAAAAAAGAATTATATTTAATCCAGTAGAAATATCTTTTTAGTGAATAAAAAACAGAGCCAAATTTTACTCGAATTCGACTCCGTTTTTTTTGTGGTATATATTTATACATTAGTTATGAATGTTGATTACATTCCTTCTCTGTAATATGTACCAATGAAAATATCATTTGTATTTGTGATATTATATTTTACACCATTAACATAAACTGAATTACCATCTAATTTGATGATAGCTGTTGTTGTTGTTGTTACATAAGAAATTGTAGTTTCAGTAATAATTCTGTAATTTCCTAATCTATGGCTTTGACTGTCTCTCCAAGAAAGATTTGAATCTGGTACATTTAAGAAATATGTTGCATTTGAACTTTCATATTGTTCTTTTGTGAACATTGGTGCCTGTTCATCATTTAAGTTTCTAACATTTTCATATTTTGCAGGTTTCTGCATTAATGTACATTTTACAAAGCGGCTAAGCTTATTATTGTATAAATCTAAATAGATTGCATCTTTTTTATTGTCTGCTACAAGAATAAGAATAGGAGAATATGTTATATCATAATGGTCTGGTACATTAAGTTTTGTATTTTTGAATAAAGCTTTGAATTTAGTTTCAAAAGAAGCTGCAGAAGAATTCAACATCTGTTTTGAGTTTTCGTTCTGAATTGTTTTTAACTGAGCAACGTTAGTAAAAGGAATCTGTTTACCTTTATACATGATTCTAAATTCATCAAGACATGTATCATCATATTTGTTTCCTTTATAAACATCTTCAATTTTTAATGTAATTGTCTGAGCTGTCTGTAATAATGGGAACTTAATAGACTGATAAGTTTCACAGTTATCTTTTAATACATAGCTTTTCTGCTGGAAGTGTTTTTTTGCAACCTGTGTAATCTGTACTTTTTTTACACGATTATTTTTTAAGTAATAATCTTTTGTTGCAAATCCGTTTACAAACTGAATTTCATCAAAACTTACTGGTTCAGAGAATTCGATTGTAATTGATTCACCGATTCCAGGACCATTTTTTTCATCTTCACACCATGTTGTAGATAAATCTCCATCAATAATATTGATTGGTGGGTAAAGATATTTACCGTCAAACTGTGCTTCTACAAGTTCTGATGTTGAAGTAATTGACTGAACTGGTGCAACTTTAGTCTGTGCTTTAAACCAGTTGTCATCGCCTGCCTGTGCGCTTAAAGTAGTAAGTGCAAAAGCTAAAGAAGTAACTATGAATAAATGTTTTTTCATATAATCTCCATATAATGTAATATATATAACTATAACATATAAGATTTGTATTGTATACATTTTTTCTACTATCTTTTACCTTAAAATGATGATAATATCATCTTATGAAAAAAAGTATTTTTTCTGTAGTAATATTAGTTTTTTCATTTTTATTTCTTTCTTTTTCCTCAAGCAATGATTATATACGTATTCAGATAAATACGTATATTTCTAAAATGACTCTTGATGAAAAAATAGGACAGCTTTTTGTTATAAAACCTGAAGCCTTAGACTCATCTTTAAGTAACGATCAGATTAACAGTTATAATTATTTTGGTAAAAAACAAGTTGATAAACAGATGAAAGAATTTTATCAAAAGTATCCGTGCAGCGGTTTTATTCTTTTTGATAAAAATCTGGAAAACGAAAATCAGATTATAAAATTTAACAATGATTTACATTCTTTGAATAAAATAAAGCCATTGATTTTTATTGACGAAGAAGGCGGAAAAGTTGCGAGAATTGCCAATCATACTGGATTTTATGAATTAAAATTTGATTCGATGTTCAGCGAGATTTCTAAATCAGATAATAAAAATGACAGGGCATATATAATCGGTTCAACTATAGGAAGTTATCTGAATAAATATGGTTTTGATGTAGATTTTGCTCCTGTTGCAGATGTTTATACAAATGAGTTGAATACTGTTATAGGGGAACGTTCTTTTAGTAATAATCCTAAAACTGCAGGCAGTTGTGCAGTAAATATGTGGAAAGGATTAAAATCACAGGGAGTTGACGGTTGTTTTAAACATTTCCCCGGACATGGAGATACTTATGCAGATTCTCATGCGGGTTCTGTAAAATCTATGAAAAACTGGAATGAAATGAAAAAATGTGAACTTATTCCTTTTAAGATGGGAATTCATCAGAATATTGATTTTATAATGACTGCACATATAACTTGTCCGAATGTTACAAAAGACAATCTTCCGGCAAGTCTTTCTTATGAACTTCTTACAGAGAAATTGCGTAATGAAATGAATTATCATGGAATTATAATTACAGATTCTTTTTCTATGGGTGCAATTACAAATGAATATGACAGTCTGACTGCATGTAAAATGGCAATAAAAGCAGGTGCAGATTTAATATTAATGCCTTTGAATTATGAAAAAGTTTTTCTTGGTTTAAAAGAGGCTGTACTTAATAAAGAAATTTCAGAAGACAGAATTGATGATAGTGTTTATCGAATAATTAAATATAAAATAAAAAAAGGACTTTTAGATTGATTTAATCAATAAATAAAATTGATTAGTTTTTTCTTTAGTTATATAATTAATATTATGACAAATGATACAATACAATTGAAAACTCCGGTAGGAAAACAATTAAATTCATATCAAAATACAGGCTCTTCTACATATCTTGTTTTTAATAAAAAGAAGATTGAACTTGTTGCAAAAATTACAATTGGAAGAGACTCAGATAATGATGTCATTGTAGAAAATAAACTTGCCAGCAGACATCATGCTATTATTCAAAAAATTAAAAATGCATATTTTATAAAAGATGAAAACAGTACAAACGGAACTTATATAAATGGAATTAAGATTCCTTCTGATAAATATGTTAAATTGAATCTGGGAGATAAAATCACTATAGGAAATACAAATTTAGTGATTTCGTAAATGTATGTTAAATTATTCTCTAGATGAATTACTTAATTTAAATATACTTCCTGAATATGAGTTATTATCTGATTTATTAAAATCAGTAATTGATGTATTAGAGAATGAAAAAACTGATTACAGACCTTTAGCATCATCCGGGGAAACTGGTGCTTTAATTGAATTACAAAAAAATCTTCCAGTACTTATTATTCCGGATATTCATGCCCGTCCTGATTTTATAAATAATATTTTAGATTTTGAAATTCCTCTTGATTATGTGAACGAAAAACTTACTGTTTACGAGGCTTTGCAGAAAGGACAGGTTTACGTTGTATGTGTAGGAGATGCAATACATAATGAATTAAAAGGGAAACGATGGAAGGCAATTCAAAAAGAATTTAATCAGAATGTATATACGGGAAAGAATATGCAGGATGAAATGATTCAAAGTTTATCTGCATTAACTTCTGTTATGAAATTAAAAATTGAGTTTCCAGAATATTTTCATTTTTTAAAAGGGAATCACGAGAATATACTTAATCAGAATGGAGAAGGTGATTTTGCATTTTGTAAATATGCAGAAGAAGGCTTTATGGTAAAACAGTTTATAAGCGATTATTACGGAGACGATATACTTTATTTTATTTCGCTTTATGAAAAGTCATTACCATTAATTGCAAGTTCTATAAATTGTGTTATATCCCACGCAGAACCGGCAGATTTTTATTCAAAAGAAGCTCTTATAAATGCCAGAGAAAATTCAAAAATTATCGAAGGATTAACATGGACAAAAAATGAACAGGTAACAAAAGAAACTGTTTTATATATATTAAAAAATCTTTTAGATAAAAATCAACTTAAAAATGCATTTTATTTTACGGGACATAGACCTGTTCAGGATAATTATGCATTAAGACAAAATGGTAAATTAATTCAGATACATAATCCTTATTTACAGAATATTGTGATTGTATCTAAAAATAAAATTTTTAATCCTGATGAAGATATAATGGGAGTATAAAAATGACTGGTGAAATGCCTAAATTGATTGGAAAATATAAAGTTGTAGACGTTATTGCAAAAGGCGGAATGGGGGTTGTTTATAAAGCTGTTCATCCGTCTTTAAAAAGATATGTTGTAATTAAAAAGATGTCGAATAGAAAAAACTCTGATGCAGCCAGATTTAAGAAAGAAGCACAGATTTTACTTGATTTACAAAGTCCGTATATTGTTCATTTATTCGATTATTTTTCAGAAGGCAGTTATCGTTTTATGGTAGAGGAACTTGTAGACGGAATGTCTGTAGACAGTTTGTTAAAAAAACAGACAGTTTTGCCTTTACCGATTGCTTTACTCATAATTCAGGATTCATGTTATGCTTTAAAATATGCTCATTCTAAAGATATAGTACACAGAGATATAAAGCCTGGAAATATCTTGATTTCAAAAAGAGGTGAAATCAAATTAGCAGATTTTGGTATTGCAAGTGATTCCCAGGATGATGAAGATTCTACTAAAGCTGGAACAATGCTTGGAACTCCGGCTTATATGCCGCCTGAACAATTTAAAGATACAGCCTCTGTTGACAGAAGGGCAGATATTTATGCTTTAGGAATTATGTTTTATGAAATGATTACAGGAACAAAACCATATCCTGGAACTTTATCTATAGAGACATTAAATATTATTAAAAAAGGAAAATATATAAAACCTAGAAGTATAGATAAAACTATTCCTGTAAAAGTTCAGAAACTTATTCATAAAATGATTCGTCCAAAAGCAAAAGACAGATTTAAATCTATAGATTCTGTTTTAAAAGCAGTAAAACGAATTCTAAAACATTACGATACTCATGAATTAAGAGTTCAGATAGCAAAATCTGTTGCAACTTCTAATACTTATACATATCAGAATATTGAAACAAAAGATAAAATCATTAGAAGAGTTAAAAATATTTTTATAACAATCATTCTTCTTGGTTTAATTTTATTTGGATTATGGGAAACAGGATTTTTTCATAGAACAGTTTTAAAGAAAATATATACACCTGTTAATGTTGAAATAGAAATTCCTCGTGCACTTTCGAAAAATCTTGATTTGCCGATTAAAGCTTTTTTCTTTGAAAATGATGGAAAAGAAATTCCAGAAGTTAGAAATACAGCTCGAAATTTTGCAGTAAAAGGATCAAGAAGATTTGAAAATTTATTTAAATCTCCAACAATTGATGTAATCAGTTCAAATTCTAAAAATGTAAAATATAATACGACAGACGTATTTTTAAAGCATGGTGATTATCGTGTAAAAGTAGTTGCGGGGCCTTATATCTGGTGGAAATCTTTTACAGTTAAAGATGATGCTATGTGTCTTGAATGTGACTTATTGAAAAACGAAAAACGAAATCTGGAAATTAAAACATTTGTTCAAGATGATAAAACTGGTATTGATATTTCTGATAAAGCTAAAATCACAATTCTTTATAATGGAAACTGGATTGATATTAATAAAGTTCCTCTTGATGAATTGAAAACAGGAACAGTCTGGAAAATTAAAGCTTCATGTGAAGGATATAAAGATGAAATTTTCTCTTTATTAATTGACTGGTATCAGGATAGATTGTACATTACTTATGAATTAAAATGTGTGGAATAAAAGCATTTATTTTTGATATGGACGGAATCATTTTAGATTCTGAAAGTATTTCTGATATTACATGGATTAAAGCCTCTGAACAGATGAATCTTCCAAAAGTAAAAGAAGATGTAATTAATTTATGCAGAGGAACAAATTTAAATGATACAAAATCAATCTTAAAACAAGTATATGGAAATGATTTTGATTCTGAAGCATTTTTGAATTTAACAAGTGAATTATTTCATCAGATAGAATTTAGTTCTGGAATTCCGCTTTTACCATATGCAAAAGAATCTTTAGAAAGACTTAGCAAAGAATACAAAATAGGACTTGCATCTTCTACAAAAGGACCGACTGTCAAAAGACAGTTAACTAATACCGGCGTTATAAATTATTTTGAAAAAATGATAACTGGAGATATGGTTGAACACAGTAAACCGAAGCCGGAAACCTATTTAAAAGCATGTGATTCTTTTGGATTGTTACCATCAGAATGTGTTGCAATAGAAGACAGTCCGAACGGTATTAAAAGTGCATATCAGGCCGGAATGAAAGTTATAATGATTCCAGATAAAATCAAACCGACAAAAGAAATTGAATCAATGTGCTGGAAAATATTTGATTCTTTAAAAGATATGACAGATTTTATTTTCTCATAATAAAACTTTCTCTATTAACCTTTTTATTAAAATCTGATATGATAATGCTTTATTATAAATTGCAGGCGGTAATGCTATGGATTTAAAGGGAAGAAATTTTCTTACATTAAAAGATTTTACACCGGAAGAGATTATCAGTTTATTAGATTTAGCCTCAGATTTAAAAGAAAAAAAGAAGAAGGGTATTCCTGTAGATATTCATCGCGGTAAAAATATTGCTTTAATTTTTGAAAAAACAAGTACTCGTACAAGATGTGCTTTTGAAGTAGCAGCTCACGATTTAGGAATTTGTACAACATATTTAGCAGAAGGTTCTCAGATTGGCAAAAAAGAAAGTATTGCAGATACAGCAAGAGTTCTTGGAAGAATGTTCGACGGTATTGAATATAGAGGTTTTGAACAGACAATTGTAGAAGACCTTGCAAAATATTCTGGTGTTGTAGTATGGAATGGTTTAACAAATGAATATCATCCTACACAAATGCTTGCAGATATGTTAACAATCAGAGAACATTTTGGAAAACTTAAAGGATTAAAATTAGTTTATTTTGGTGATGCACGTTATAACATTGGAAATTCATTGTGCATTGTTTGTTCAAAATTAGGCTTGCAGTTAACTTTATGTACACCAAAAAAATATTTACCTTCAAAAGATTTAATCAATGAATGTAATAAATGGTGTAAAGAAAGCGGTGGAAAAATTGATTTTGAAGAAGATGTAAATAAAGCTTCAAAAGATGCTGATATCATTTATACTGATGTATGGGTTAGTATGGGTGAACCAGATGAAATTTGGGCAGAAAGAATTAATGATTTAAAACCATATCAGGTAAATAAAAAGATTATGCAGAATGCTAAAAAAACAGCAATTTTTATGCATGATTTACCATCATTCCATGATTTAAATACAAAGATTGGTAAAGAAATCGGTCAGAAATTTGGATTAAATGCAATGGAAGTTACAGATGAAGTTTTTGAAAGTAAGCAGTCAGTAGTTTTTGATGAAGCAGAAAACAGAATGCATACAATCAAAGCCGTTATTGCAGCAACATTAGGAAATAATTTTTAATAAGAGTTTAGGAGAATATATGAACGCAATTATAACTGTAGTAGGATCTGATAAAGTTGGAATTATTGCAAAAGTAACACAATTCCTTTCTGAACATTCAATCAATATTGCAGATATTACACAGACAATTCTTTCTGGTAATTTTGTAATGATGATGATGGTAGAATTGGATAAATCAGATATTTCTATTGATGAATTAAGAACTGAAATGACTAAACAGGCAGAAACTCTTGGTGTAGAAATTAACATTATGAATGAAAAAGTATTCAGTTCTATGCATCGTGTTTAATTTTAGAAAGTAATTATTTCTTCATAAACCTGGATGGCAAACTGATCTGTCATTCCTGATATAAATTCAATTATACATTTTGTATAAGATTCATCATCATTTATATCAAAAATAACTGGTGTGTTATAATGAAAAATGCTTTTTTTGTCTATAAAAGAGCGTTTTTCTACAGACCAGGATTTATAATTTGAATGTTTTATTAACCAGTCTTCAAATGTTGAACAGAGTTTTGGATAAGTTTTTAAAACCTGACAAACTCTTCCGCTTTTTACAAACATCTGAGCTTTCTGTAAAGTTCTGAAAAGAGTCTTAATTATATTTTCTGCATAAATTGCAAATTCCGAAAGACGCCAGTTATTATAAATATTTGCAAAATTAAACTTCTTAAGTTCAAGTATAAATTTAAAATATTCATCAGAAAAACATAATCCTTTTTCAGGCGAGCTTTGTTCACATAAATCTACGATTAAATCATTTATTAAAACTGTTGTATTAATAGCTTTTCCGCTTCTTAATGCATGAGCACCTTTTTTTTCAAATCCTAATGTTGAACCGACAATTTCTCTTAGCTGACGATAAGCAGTCATGTCTAGAATAGAATAGGCTCGTGCATCTTCTAAATCTCTTCCTAAATAGGCGATTTTATCTGCAATTTTTACGACACATCCTTCCCATGTAAAAGGCTGTGTAATGCCCGGACGCTTCATTGAATATAAATCAATTGCCTGATTTCTTGGAATAATACCCTGCTGATCAATTTCTCCACAGTGACAGATTAAACCGTCTCTTACTGCATAAGTTAAATTTAAAGGCTGTTCAATTCCGTTTGGATCTGGTAAAGCTTCGATATAATCAGCAAAAAATAAACTGTTTCTTTCGTGCCAGAATTTTTTTGGAGCATTCTGTCCTTCTTTTTGTTCAAGAAGATTGTTAAGACAATTTTCTCCGTGATGACCAAAAGGTGCATGTCCAATATCGTGACCTGTTGCAATTGCTGTGGCAAGTTGTTCGTTTAATCCTAAATATTTTGAAATTGTAGAAGCAACTGAAGCAACATGACTTACGTGTTCCATTCTTGTACAGATATGATCATTGTGAGGAGCAAAGAAAACTTGTGTTTTGTGTTTTAATCTTCTGTATGCTTCACAGTGTAATATTCGTGTATAATCTCTTTCAAATTCTGAACGGATATCGTTATTTCTAGAATAGATTGGAATCTCTCTTTTTATTGCCTGTTCCCATTTTTCATTTTGTTCATTACAGGCTAAATTTTTAAATGCATCTTTCATAAGAATAGAATAATATCATTTTAAATATTTTTCCATAAAAAAAAGACTGCCAAATAAAGGAGAAAATTGGCAGTCTTTGTTGTTTAATATTCTAGTATTTTTGTTTAGGAATCTACTATATCAACAATTATTCTTTTATTTAGTTACAAAAATTAATATTCAATTTAAATAATAGATAACTGATAAACTATGTCTTTATTGTATAAACAGTTAAAAAACGCTAAAATAACTTTAAAATTTTGCTTCAAGTGAACAAAAATTAACACATATTATCTGTGTTCATCAGTGTTCATCTGTGGCTATAAAAAAGGAACTAAAATGAACAGACGTCTTATTACAGCCGCTTTACCTTATGTAAACAATATTCCACACTTAGGAAACATTATTCAATCTCTTTCTGGTGATGTTTTTGCCCGTTTCTGCCGCAGCCGTGGTTACGATACACTTTATGTTTGTGGTACAGATGAATATGGTACTGCAACTGAAACAAAGGCTTTGGAAGAAGGAAAAGATCCTCGTTCTTTATGTAATCATTATTATCAGGAACACACAAAAATCTATAAATGGTTCAATATCAACTTTGATAAATTCGGTCGTACATCTAATGAACAGTGTACAGAAATTACTCAAGGTCTTTTCAACGACTTGGATGCTGCCGGTTTAATCAAAGAAAAAACAAATAAACAGCTTTTCTGTACTCACTGTAACATGTTCCTTGCTGACCGCTATGTTGACGGAACTTGTCCAAAATGTGGTTCTACAAAAGCTCGCGGTGACCAGTGTGATGAATGTGGTACTTTGCTTGATCCAATCGAACTTAAAGATCCAAAATGTCACACTTGTGGAAATACTCCAGAAGTTCGTGAAACAAAACATTTATATATCGACCTTCCAGCACTTTCAGACAAACTTGATGCTTGGATGGATAAAGCTTCTAAAGAAGGCCGCTGGTCTGACAATGCAATCAACATGACAAAAGCCTGGATTCGCGACGGTCTTCAGGAACGTTCTATTACCCGTGACTTAAAGTGGGGTATTCCAGTTCCAAAAGCTGGTTATGAAGATAAAGTTTTCTACGTTTGGTTCAATGCTCCAATCGGTTATCTTTCTATTACAAAACAGCTTGCAGATGAATTGATTAAATCTGGACGTGGCGGATTTGACTGGAAATCTTGGTGGTGTCCGGAAGAAAGTGAAGAAGCAAAAGGCAAGGAAAAAGTTGATTTGTTCCAGTTCATTGGAAAAGACAACATTCCTTTCCACACTGTTGTATTCCCATGTACATTGCTTGGTTCTGCTCATAACTGGACAAAGCTTCATCACATGTCTTCAACAGAATATTTGAACTACGAAGACGGTAAATTCTCTAAATCTCGTGGTGTTGGTGTATTCGGTTCTGATGCAATTGAAACTGGTATTCCAGCTGATGCTTGGCGTTTCTACATCTTCTACAACCGTCCAGAAAAACAGGATTATCAGTTCACATGGAAAGACTTTATGGAAAAGTTGAACGGGGAGCTTATTGGTAACCTTGGAAACCTTGTAAACCGTACACTTTTATTCGTAAATAAATACTTTGAAGGAAACATTCCTGACGCTCCAGTTGATGAAGAACTCTGGAAACAGGTAAAAGAACTTGAAGCTAAAATCACAGAAGATTTGGAATGGGCAAACTTGAAAGACGCTTTCCATTCAATCTTTGAAATATCTGATATTTGTAATAAAAAGTTCCAGGCCGCAGAACCTTGGAAAACAAGAGAATCAGATCCTGCTGCATGTGCAAGTCTTATCCACAACCTTTGCTATGTAATCAAAGACTTGATGATTATGCTTAATCCTTACATGCCACAGTATACTCAGATTATCATGTCTTACTTTGGTAAAACAATTGAAGAAAAGAAAGTCGGCATGGAAACAAAACCTGGTTACAACTGGTCAAATCTTGGTGAAACTACAGGCCTTGATAAAGTTGGTCCAACAGAAGTTTACTTTAAGCCTCTTGATCAGAAAACTATGCTTGAACTTCGCGAACGTTACAGTGGAAAACAGAACAAGAGTAACGGGGATGCAGGGGATAAAAAGGATAAAAATAAAAAAGATAAGAAAAAGGAAGAACCAAAACCTGCTCTTACTCCAGAACAGCAGATTGAATTCTTTAATAAAAACATCAACCTTACAGTTGCAAAAATTGTTGACGTTAAGCCAAATCCAGAAGGTGAAAAACTTTACATTGAAACTATGGATGACGGTTCTGGAACTCCTCGTACAATTCAGTCTGGACTTCGCATGTATTTGAAAGAAGAAGAATTGCTTGGTAAACACGTTATCATTGCAGAAAACCTTGCTCCTCGTACAATGCGTGGTGTTGAAAGCCGCGGTATGCTTTTAGCCGGAGATTACAAAGATGGCGATAAAGAATGTGTAGAAGTTCTTGATGCTGCATGGGCTGCTCCAGGAACAAAAGTTGTTCTTGAAGG
>CALAUH010000026.1 GCA_937892225.1 uncultured Treponema sp. | reverse complement strand
TAGGTTTCAAAATTCACATTGTTCATTTCCATGATTTTTTCCTCCTCTTTTTTGCTGCCTGCGGGATAAATCCGGAAAATAAAATCCCGGCAGGTCGTTTTTAACCTGCCGGGACAAAATCTCTGATTCTGCGGTGCCACCCAGCTTGGCGATAACTCGCCCTCTCAAGCGTACTGACATACGCCGACCTTTTTTAACGGAGGGTTCTCCGTCTCACCTACTCGCCATGGCTTTCAGCTCGCCCTCAAAAGTCCATTCGTTCCCGTCCGCTGCTGCCGCCCTCCCACCGCCGGCGGCTCGCTGATAGTGCGCTTCAGGAATTACTTACCCTTTATCTGCGGTTTATGGTGCTTACAATAGCACGGCAAAAAAATTTTGTCAAGCAGGATTTTGTGGCAAAATCTTGAATTGCCGCGATATTTTTTATATACTTTTATTCAGGATATTTTCAAAAAATTTTTCAACGTGAATGTTCCGTACAGTCTTGTTTACTGGGGATTAAATGTTGTTCCTGCAATAATTTGCTTTAAGCACGTGGGAAAAAAGTTTACGCTTTACTCAATCTGGATGATTATTCTTAGCGGACTTTTGACAGATTTTATTCCAGGTCTTTACGTTACGGATGATATTCTTTTATGCGCAGTTTTTGGCGGTATTTTAAACGGAATTGCAGTGTGTCTGTGCTTTTTTGCAGGAGCTACAAGCGGTGGAACAGATTTTATTTCTATTTATGTTTCTGAAAAAACGGGCAAAAGCATCTGGAATTACATTTTTATTGGAAACTGTTGTATTCTGGTGATTTTTGGCATATTGTTCGGCTGGACCAGAGCGCTTTATTCAATCATCTTCCAATTTGCAAGTACTCAGATTTTGAACACACTTTATCATCGCTATCAAAAATACACACTTTTTATTGTCACACAAAAACCAACCGAAATTGTTGAACTAATCAGAAATACTGTAAATCATTCTGTTACAATTTTCGACGGACAAGGCGGATACACGGGTATTCCTCGTAAAATGATTTATACTGTAATTTCAAGTGATGAAGAAGCAAAACTTGTTCGGGCAATTAAAAAAATCGACAAAGATGCTTTTATCAATACAATTCAAACTAAATATCTTTCTGGGAACTTTTTTATGAAAAAGAATGGTGAGTTTTAATGTATTTATATATCTGCTATAATCTATTTATTATGAAACAAGAAGAACTTTTTATATTTTTCAAAAGCGTTTTAGACCAGGACCAGGCCGCTGTTGTTTTGTGCGATTTGAATCACACAATTATTTATATGAATCCGTTTGCCATAAATCGTTATCATTCAGATTTAACTGGGAAAAATTTGATGGAATGTCATAATCCTGCTTCCCGCCAGCTGATTGAAAAAGTAATTGAGTGGTTCAAAAAAAGTTCCGACAACAATCAGATTTACGAATCATATAATGATAAAGAAAATAAAGACGTTTACATGGTTGCCCTTCGTGACGAAAACAAAAAACTGATTGGCTATTACGAAAAACACGAATATCGTAACCGCGAAAAAGCCTCTTTTTATAATGGAATATAAAAACTTGCAAGGTAAAAAAGATACGAAAGCTATTATCAAATGAGATTTTAAAATATATTACTGAGATTGATAAAAATAGATATAATGTGTCATCTGTTAATCTTTCAAAAACTGTTGCTAACAAATTGCGTAAGAATTCTAAGAAGAAAAGTTCATATGCTTCTAATAAAATAGAAGGTAACCCATTATCGGAAAAGCAAGTAGATGAAGTAATAGAAAGTGATGACAGAAAGCATTTTTTGAAACCAGAACAAGAGGTAAGAAACTATTTCCTTGCTCTTAATTTTTTAGAGGAAAAGGTTAATCGTAAAGAAGCTTTTTCAAAGGAACTGATTCTTGATGTGCAAAAATTAGTAGAGAAAGGTGCTTCAAAAGAAAAAATTGGTTTTAGAGGACCTATGCCACCAGGAGTGCTGTTTGCTGTATATGATTCTAAAACAGGCAATCCAGATTATATTCCGCCTGAATACATTGATATCCCTGAATTGATAGATGAACTGGTTGAATATGTGAACACAACGGATGATCATCCTTTACTTGTTGCTGCAGTTGTGCATTATCAGTTGGTTACGATTCATCCTTTTGAAGATGGAAATGGAAGAACAGCAAGGTTGTTATCAGGATATATTTTAGATTTGAATGGATATGGGTTTAATGGGATTGGTTCTCTTGAAGAATACTTTGCTTATGATATTGATGAATATTATGAGTCAATTCAGATGGGATTACCTGCTTTGTATTATTCAGGACGTGAAAATCCACCGCATCCAGAGATTTGGATAAATTACTTTTTGAGAATGGTTCTTCTTTATTCAAATAAGGTATGTGATTTGCAGAATAGCTCTAATGAAGCTGATGTGGAGGGAAGTTTGTCTTACCTTAAAGGAAAAGAAAAAGAACTTTTGTTATTGCTCATTAAAAGGTACAAGAGGGAATTTACACCAATAGAGGTTAGCAAAGAATTGAAAGTGACTAACAAAACAGTTATTAATCGCTTGTCTGTTCTTGCTAAAAATGGGTTTGTTGTGCCGATAATGGTAAATCAAAGAATTAGATCTTATGAATTAAGTGATTTTACAAAAGAGCATGAAAAAGAAATAATAAAGG
>CALAUH010000025.1 GCA_937892225.1 uncultured Treponema sp. | reverse complement strand
TTCCAACTCCGCCTTTTTGATTTGCAATAGCAATGATCTTACACATAAGCATTTTCCTCCATAAATTTTTTATTAGCATGAATCCCATATATCTCGCCTATCGACTGCATGCAGGGGTATTCACGCAAAAAGAGAGCCATCCCTTTCGGAAAATGACTCTCTTATCAATAACGCATGCGACTTTGAAAAACAAAAAAACCTGAATTTTTGAATTTTACAAAATAAAATAATGTTAAACAAAAAAGGCAGCTCGTTTTGAACTGCCTTTTTTATTTTGCATGTAATTTATATTAAATTACCAGTTATCATTCATATCATCTTCGTCATGATGTTCCATATCATAAAGATCTGTTACAACACGAAGATCATCAAAGTAAATATAGTACTGACCGCGAGCCTGCATTGGATTACAATCAACTCTGAATCCTAAGATTTTAAGACCAGGTCTGTCTCCATAATATGCACTACTCTGAACAATACCATGTTCTCCATCTGGACTTGGTGGAACTACACATGTAAGTTTTTTCCATCCACTGAATGCCAATGAACCAACAAACAATTCATAGTTACGTCCAAAATAATCCTGAACAAGAACATATAATTCATGACTCTGATTACGACCGCATACCCATAAAGAAATTGTTTTTACAGTTCCTTCTACTGCGATTGGACGGCCAGATAAAATTGTAAATGAATCTTTTCCACGTTTAAAGAAATCAACTCGTGCACCAAGAACACTTACATCATTTTCTTCTTTACCTTCATCTTCTGGAAGAGTTTCTTTCATTGCTGGAGAACCTTCAAAAAGACGAGCAGCTATAACACCATCATCTGGTGACATATGAACATACCAAGAACCTTCTCTTTCGAATTTATCAATAGAGATTTCACGTAATGAAAGCATTGCAGAATCTGCACCTACAGTTTCTGGATTAGGTTCTGTAATTGTCTGAGCAAAAGGCATTCCTGCTGTTGCTAATAATACTAATAATACTAATAATTTTTTCATTTTGCATTCCTATCACTACTAGATGATGAATCGTCTTCAAAAGTTACATCTTTCAATTCATAACCATCGTAAATGAATGAAAGCGCATTAGTTGTATATTTGAACTGATCGAAGAAAACAACGAAATTGTCTACATATTCCTGAGGATCTGAACGAATTCTAAATCCTACAAAAACAAGATTTTCTGGACCACTTCTTAAATGTGAATGCTGTTGAATCCAGCCAGGTACATTAATGATGATATTTCTCCAACCATTAAATGCAAGACTTCCTGCCTGTAATACAACTACTTTACCAGTTGCATCACGTAAAAGAACTTCAAGATAATAATTATAGTTTGCACCCCATACCCAGAAATCCAATGTTGTAACATTACCTACGAATGGTACTTCAAAAGGTTTTCCGTCAACTTCAGGATAAATTTCAAACCAGTTATCACCTTTACGATTAAATGCTGTTTTACAACCCAATACCATAGCAGGATTTGGATCCCCTTTACGAAGTAATTTTAAAGAATTTGGACATCCTTCATAAAAACCTGTTTTAGGGAAATCTTTTGCTACATAACGACTTGAGTTAACTGCCCAATCCCAACTATAAGTTACACCATTGTACATATAATTCTGATTTGATTCAGAATCAAAAGTATCAATAACAAATGTCTCAATACTTTTTGAACTTGGCTGTGCAAATACAGGAAGTCCAATAAATAATAGACATGTCAGACCGATAAAGACTTTTAGTCCCCTTTTCATGCAAAACTCCTTGAATACTTTACCAACAACTGATAAATAGATTTCTATATTTTATTATCGGCAGTAATATCAAAATAATTAACTAAAAATAATTATATTTCCAAGAAAGTTGTTTGTCAAACATAATAAAAAATCACGTTATAATTGAATAAAAATAATAAATATTCTATATTATTAACAAAATTATTTAGGCGTAATAAAAAGCGTCAAAAAGGATGTTTTAATGGCTAATGTTAGTTATAAAGAACTCGGTCTTGTAAACACAAAAGAAATGTTTGCAAAGGCAATTAAAGGTGGATATGCAATTCCAGCATACAACTTCAATAATATGGAACAGATGCAGGCAATTATTATGGCTGCAGTTGAAACAAAATCACCAGTAATTTTACAGGTTTCTAAAGGTGCTCGTGCATATGCAAATGCTGCTATTTTACGTAATATGGCTCGTGGTGCTGTAGAATATGCAAAAGAACTCGGATGTCCAAATCCACAGATCGTTCTTCACCTTGATCACGGTCCATCTTTTGAAGTAGCAAAAGACTGTATCGACAACGGTTTCTCATCAGTTATGATTGATGGTTCTGCTCTTCCTTATGATGAAAACGTAGCTCTTACAAAAAAAGTAGTTGATTACGCTCACGCACATGATGTTACAGTAGAAGCTGAACTTGGTGTACTTGGTGGTGTAGAAGACGAAGTAGCTGCTGAAGAATCAAAATATACTAAACCAGAAGAAGTTGAAGACTTCGTAAAGAAAACAGGTTGTGACTCTCTCGCAATCTCTATTGGTACATCACATGGTCGCTGTAAGTTCACTCCAGAACAGTGTACACGCGATGCTGACGGTGTTTTGAACCCACCTCCATTGGCATTCCACGTACTCGAAGAAATTGAAAAGAAAATCCCAGGATTCCCTATCGTACTCCACGGATCTTCTTCAGTTCCAATGCAGTATGTTCGCCAGATTGAAGAATTCGGCGGAAAAATTCCTGACTCAGTTGGTATTCCAGAAGAACAGCTCCGTAAAGCTGCTAAATCTGCTGTATGTAAGATTAACATCGACTCAGATGGTCGTTTAGCTATGACTGCTGCAGTTCGCAAACACTTGGCAGAAAACCCAGGTGACTTTGACCCACGTCAGTACCTTACACCAGCTCGTGATGAACTCAAGAAGATGTATTCACACAAAAACATCAACGTTCTTGGTTCAGCTGGACACTTGGACGACTAATTGCTAGTTTTGCGAAGCAAAACTAGGTAAGCAAGATTTAGCTTGCGACCTGGTCATCTTAGACAACTAATTGTACTGGTTTTTATAAATAATAAACTTGTATAAAAAAAGTGTATTCCATTTGGAATACACTTTTTTTATTTTAAACATTATTTGATTTAAAATAAAAAAAAGGACTTTATTCTTTTATCTAGAATTAAGTCCTTTTAATTATAATAAACTATTTAATATTCTTATTTTGCAACACTTAACAAATAAACATCGTAATATTGAATGTCATCTTTTGTATATGGAGCATCATAAAGGGTTGTTAATCCTTTATTTTTAAGATCATTAATTAATTCATTAGATTTTTTTTCAGAAATATAATTACCTGTTAATATTTCATACAATTTCTTTTCATTTATATTTTCATATTTTTGATGTGATTCTTTTTCATTACACCAATTATAAAAAACAACAAGCATCTCTCTTGCATTTTCACAATTATTATAAACTGTATATTCTTCTGCTGTTATACCCAATACATATTCAACATTATAATGTTTTTGTGGTTCAACAGCCGGTTCTGGTTTACAGCTTGTAATAATTACAGTAGTTACAATCATTGTAACTAAAGATAAAATTTTCATCATTCTTTTCATTTGATAATCTCCTATTTTATATCAATTAAAAACCTTTTGATTCTTTATAAATTTTTACTGATGTTAATGCTGGTAATAAAACATAAGGAATACTTAAAATTACACAAATCGGGAAGAGTTTATTTACTGCATATAATGTATCTACTAATGCAGGGAAAATTAAATAAACTATCATTATAAGAATAAGCATATTCTTTGACCCAGATTCATTATTAGTTTTAATATTGTAAAATTTTACAAGACATAAATATACTTCTATAAGCATTGATAAATAAAGAATTGGTTTTAAAAAGATATCATATCCTGAAAAAACATAAGACTGTGTAAAAGCAATTACATTATAAGGTATTAAAACTGCATAAAACGATAACATTAATGGTAAATACGATTTAATTTTAAACTCTGCACGATCTTTTGTAAGAAGCACATATAAACCATAAACAACTAAATTAGGAATTAAAACAAGTCTTGCAAAATAATAAATAAAATTTGCAGTTATAGAATCGTGAATAATTCTATGTGGATAAAAGAAGAACAATCTGATTATTGCATAAAGCATTGCAGACAGTATACCAATACAAACTACAGGAATAAATTTCTTTTCTTTAGTTGCCAAGAAAAAAAATGCAAGTGCACAAGGCATTAATAAAATTAAAAATAATAACATAAAAATACAATACTAATTATTTATATGATGGTCAATATTTAAAAAAATTAATTATTTACGCGAATACGGATAATAGATGCTTTGCCTTCTACTGTAATTTTTTCTTTTGGAAAAACAGCATAGATTTCTTCTGGAAGAATTTTTTTTCCAAACTTTTCTTCAGATGTTCTTATAACTGCATTTTCTTCAGATAAAACATAAATCAACTGGGTATCTTTAGATGGATTATCTCCTGAACAATACATACTCCATCCGCCCCGTACATTTATCTGTTCCAGAGAAAAATATTCACACTCAAATTTTCCAGTAAATGCACTTATTTTTTCAGGTTTATTAAGATTTATAACTTTAAGAGCTTTTTCTAAATGAACTTCTCGTCCCCTGCCCCAATCATAAAATCTATATGTTAAATCACATGACTGTTGGATTTCAAGAATTCTTATTCCTTTTCCAATTGCATGAACCATTGTTGAAGGAATAAAAATAAAATCACCTTTATAAACTTTTACATAATTTAAATATGATTCAAGTCTATTTTCTTTTACAGCTTTTTCTATATCATCTTTAGAGGTATTTTCCTTTAAGCCGTAAACTATCTGTGCATCATCTTCACAATCCAATACATACCAGCACTCTGTTTTACCACTCTGATTTTTATCTTCAAGTTCTTTTGCCTGTTCGTCATTTGGATGTACTTGAACAGATAAAATATCTTTTGTCTGAATTACTTTTACTAACAAAGGAAAACTGCCGCCACAAGATTGTTTAAAATCATTCTGGCAGCCATTTTCATGAGTTGATGCAATCCAGCGTTCGTATCCCCAGATTTTATCTGATTGTATTGGATTGAGTTTAAGCATTATTTAGTCCAAAGCTGTTCTGGATAATAGCCAGATTTAATCTTGTTTGCAATTTCGTCTTTTACAATCTGACGGTCTTCTGGATATGTCATACCAAACCAAGTTTCTGTAGAAGAAAAGAAATTAATGCATCCTTTACCTTTAGAAATAATTTCACCTGCAGATACTGGAAGAAGAGCCTCTGCTTTTGGTGCTGTTGAATTATTTTTAATAAAGTTATCCCAGTAAACATGGAATTCTTCGAATGCTTTTGGAGTAAAACCAAAAAGATTCATACTAACCCATTCTTTACCTGTGAACAATTTCTTTTCACCGTCTGGCATTTCACTTATAATCTGGTCTTTTTCATCATAATAAATCTTTAAGTTTTCAACGATTGTATCTAGTTTATTATCTTTTACTGTACAAACACCGCGGCTTACAGAACCAGAACGGCTCATTGTATTTCCAAGAACATATCCAACCATTGCATGTTCAGTTGAATCATTTTCTACAGAAGAAAGATATTTTCCTAAAACTTCAAATGCCTGACGACCATAATAATCATCAGAATTGATTACAGCAAATGGAGTTTTAATTGCCTGTTCTGCACATAAAACTGCATGTGTAGTTCCCCATGGTTTTGTACGTTCAGCACTGTCTTTAATCTGCTGTGGTGTTAATAAAGAATCGTGATTCTGGAAAACATATTCTGCATCACAATTACGGGCAATTCTATCAAACAATCTTTCGCGGAATGCCTGTTCTATATCTTTACGGATAATAAATACAACTTTACCAAATCCACTTTTCATTGCATCATAAGTTGCAAAATCGAGTAAACATTCATCATGTAAACCTACTCCGTCGATTTGTTTAACTCCACCATAACGGCTTCCCATACCTGCTGCCAAAACTAATAATGTTGGTTTCATTTTTTACCTCTTATATTTAAATGATTATTAATCATTTATTATTGTTTCTAAAGCTAATTTCATCATATCTTTAAAAGTAAGCTGTCTTTCTTCTGCAGTTGTTTCCTGCCCTGTAACAAAATTATTACTTACAGTTAAGATTGCAAGTGCTTTTCTTTTAAACTCTGCAGCCAAAGTATACAATTCTGCTGCTTCCATTTCAATTCCTACAACACCATAATCTTTCCAGAATTTCCATGTATCGTTTGGATCATAAAAACGGTCACCGGAAAAACATTGACCTACAACAGCATTAATACCAAGTTCTTTTGATTTATGATAAGCTTTATCTAACAGTTCAAAATCTGGAACAGGTGCGTAATGATTAAATCCAAAACGCTGGGTTTGAAGATTTGAATCTGTACATGCTCCGTTTGCCAGAATTACACTTCTACATGGAACATCTTTACTTACAGAACCTGCTGTACCAATACGAATTGCTTTTTGAACATTATAAAACTGAAATAATTCCTGAACATAAATAGACAAAGATGGTTGTCCCATTCCCGTTCCCTGTACAGAAACTTTTTTACCTTTATAAGTTCCTGTAAAGCCGTACATACCTCTTACTTCATTGTAACATACAGCATTTTCTAAGAAATTTTCAGCAATAAACTTTGCACGCAACGGATCTCCCGGAAGAAGAACGGCGTCTGCAATTGCACCTTCTGGTGCATTAATATGTGTACTCATAGATAATATTATAAATCAAAATATTGAATGTGAAAAGTTATAAATTTAACAGAAAATAATTCCAAAAATTGCACCTAAAACTAATAAAAGAATAGGATGTAATTTAAATTTAAATAACAAAAATGCAAATACTGAATATGCTGCAAAATTTACCCAGTCAAAAAGACCTTTCCATCCGCTTAATGTTAGAAGTTCATTCCATGATTCAGGCTTATTTACAATTGTAAACAAAAAAATCTGAACTGCCGGTACAAGAATTAATCCTGAAGTAACAGGTCTTAAAAATTTTAATGTTCCTTTTACAATCTGATTTTCATTAAATTTCTTTAAAAACTGCGCAATAATTAAAATGATAATAACTGATGGTAATACTTCTGCCAGTGTTGCAATAAGACTTCCAGGTATTCCATAAAGATTATAGCCGATATAAGTTGCCATATTAGTTCCCAATGGTCCAGGCGTACTTTCTGATATAGCAACCATATTATAGAACTGTTCTTCTGTAATAAGTCCCTGCGCAACTATAGTCTGCTGCATCAATGTAAGGGCAACTACTCCACCACCAATCGTAAATAATCCTATATAAAAAAATGTATAAGCTAGTTGAAACAATGACATTTTAATTTTCCTTGATTTTATCTGCTGCTTTCTTCTGATTAATTACTGAAATAATAATCCCCAGAATAATTGCACCTATGATGATATAAAAAGATGGAACTTTTAAAAAGAACACCAAAATAAAACCAATGCACATAAAAATTGCATTCACAATATTTTTTATAGTTTTTTTTGTAAAATTAATAATTACTGATGTTAACAAAGCCGCAACTGCAACATTAATTCCTTTTAAAGCTTTCTGAACAATCGGAAACTGATCAATTGAATTAATCATTTTTGCAAGAATTGTAATTATTACCAAAGACGGTGTAATCATTCCTAAAGTTGCAATAATTCCACCTAAAATTCCAAGCTGTTTATAACCTACAAAAGTCGAAACATTTACGGCAACAATTCCAGGTGTGCTTTGACCAACGGCATAATAATCTATTAAATCTTCTTCTGTAATCCAGTTTCGTTTTTGAATTAATTCACGCTGCATCATAGGCATCATAGCTAGACCGCCGCCAATAGTAAAAGTTCCTATTTTTGCAAAAGTAAGATAGATTTCTAAATAGTCTTTCAGTTTCTGTTTAATACTCATAATCTGACATTATAGTTTAATTTCAATACATGTTCCATTAGGTTTGTTTCTTTTTATCTGAAAAGTTGCACCAATTTGATTTGCCCTGTACTGCATTGAATTTAATCCTAATCCTTTTTTAATTTTCCCCGTAACAAATCCACATCCGTTATCTTTAATTGTAACAATGATTTTATCTTCTTTTGATTTTACACAAACTTCAACAAAATCTGCTTTTGAATGTTTCATAACATTATGTAAAGCTTCCTGTATAATTCTAAAAATATTTAATCCCTGAATGGTATCAAAACTAATTTCTTTAGAAATTTTCCATATATAGTCGCACTTAATTCCAGACTGCTGTTCAAAAGAGTTGCATAAATTACTTAAACTGTGGTTCATTCCAAGACTGTCTAATTCAACAGGATATGAATTATGTGCATACTGTCTTGTTCTCTGTAATGTATCTCCGATTAATTCAGCAAGTTCAAGCATCTGTTTTTTCTCAACAGCAGACTCCTGATTTGAATAACTTCGACAAAGCATAGAAATACCTGCAAGACGCTGACAGATATCATCATGCAAATCTGTACTGAAACGATGACGTTCAATTTCACTGATTTTTAGAACTTCAGCTTCTACTTCCATACGTTTATTATTTGCTTCTACAAGTTCTTTTGTCCGTTTAGATACTTCTTTTTCAAGATATTCAGCACGTTTTTTTCTTTCATCATAAGCATTAATTCTGTTTAACGTATGAGTTATATTTAAAGCAATTGAACATAAATATGGAAGCTGATCTTCTGTAGTATCATAAAAAACACATCCTATATTTTCATTTCCAAGACTCAGCTGTTTTAATACAAGAATGTCAGGTTTATTTTCATCATAAGAACGATACTTTTGAAAAAATTCTCCTAACGACATCTCTTTATTACCGGCAAATTCATAAAAATAATTCTTATTTCTTCTAACGTAAATCGGTTTTATAATACAATTTTGAACATCAGTATATGCAAGAATACAGAAATTCGAAACATCAAGCTGTTCCATATTTGCATTAATAATATATTTTAATCCGTCTACAGTTTCTGCATAGTTTAAATCCTGACCAATATGACTGACCATTTTTAAAAGACGTTCGTTTCTAAGATAATTTTCCTGCATCATATCTACGAAATCAACTGCAGATTCTTCTCCGTGAACTAATTTACAGCCACAAGACTGTCGTATTACAAGTTCCGATTCTATATAACTTTTTTCCTGAATTTCATTTCCTAAAATTAAATTATAAACAACATTTACTGCTTCTGTACCTATTTCTTCCAGAGGCTGTCTGATTGTAGTAATTGGCGGAATTTCAAATCTGCTTTGAGGAATATCATCAAATCCGGTAACTGCACATTTTTTCTTACTCAGTTTATTTTTATGTGTTTTTAAATATTTATATACACCAATTGCCATATTATCATTGGCACATACAACTGCATCTGGAACATAATCCGGATCTTCTTCTTCGAATTCATTCATTGCTTCTACAGCAGCACGTTCAGTAAACCATCCTCTTTTTATTTTATATTCAAGATCTGGATACCATGGTTTATAGGCTTCTATAGTTTTAATAAAAATTGTTTCCCTCATAATTGCATCATTATGAGTCTGAGAACCGCTTATATAATAAAATTTTCTGTAATTGTGTTTCAAAATCAAATGTTCAACAAGCTGTTTCATTGAAGCATCTGTCTGTACAACTAAAGACGGTATTCCATCAATATTTTGTCCCAGGGAAACAATCGGAATATTTCCAAGATACTTTCTGATTTTAGCTTTAGTTGCAATCTGATCACTATCGGCAACAACTGAACTTAAAACAATAATTCCATCTACATCAAAATTATTTTTATCAATTAATTTACGCAAAATTGATTCAGAATTAAAAATCGAATTTTCCTGCTGAAAACAGATTAATTCAATTCCAAGTTCAAGAGCTCTTTGTTTTACGCCTTTAAAAACTGAAATTTGATATTCTTCATCAAGAATATTTAAAACAAGTCCAATTCTCATAAAAATATTATACTATTATTTTTGATTTTATGATATTATATTTGTTATGGAATATTCTGTTATTATTATTGATGATCATCCTCTTTTCAGTCGTGGTTTATCTCAACTTATCGAGACTCAAAAATCTTACAAAGTAATTGGTATGGCAAAAGACCGTATGGAAGCTATAACAATGCTTAATAACACTAAACCTGATTTAGCAATTGTAGATTTAAACCTTGGTCAGGAAGACGGACTTGAACTTATTAAAGATATTCTGGTTTTAAAACCAAATACAAAGGTACTTGTTCTTTCTATGCATGACGAAAGATTCTATGCAGAACGAGCTTTAAAAGCCGGAGCCAAAGGTTACATCATGAAAGAAGAAGCAGAATCTCAAGTTATAAATGCAATCAATACAGTAATGAATGGAGAAATCTATTTAAGTCAGAGCGAAAAACAAAGACTTGTAGAACTTTCAAAAGGAAACCTTTCTGAACATGCAGATTCTTTTGATACAATTGCAACTCTTTCTGACCGTCAGCTTCAGATTTTTACATTAATCGGAAAAGGATTAGGAACTGTTGAAATTGCATCTAAATTAAATTTGAGCATCAAAACAATAGATACCCATAAAGAAAACATTAAGACAAAACTTCACTGTGCATCATCTGCCGAATTAAGACAAATGGCAATTGAATGGACAAATAAAGCTGTTTAATCTTATAAGTTTCTTCCGTAAATTTCAGATAACTCTTTAAGCCATACAGAATCTTCATATTTTAAATCATTCAGATTCATTCGCCATGTCCAGTTTTTTCCTGTTGTAGAAGGCATATTCATTCTGCCGTTATTATCTATTCCAGTTATATCCTGCATAGGAATAATCGCAAAACATGCAGTTGATTCAAAAGTTTTACGAATCATTTCTTTTCTAAGACTTCCATTTTCAACAAGATTTCTTGCTTCATTAATATCAACTTTTCTTCCATAAAAATATGATGCAACATAAACAATCTGTCTGTCATCACAATTTAAAAGCCAGCCTTGAAGTGTATCATTATCATGAGTTCCTGTATAAACAACACATTCGTTTGTATCATACATATGAGGAAGAAAATAATTTGTCATTCCGTTATTTTGAATTTCATCTGCACTAAAGGCAAACTGTAAAACTTTCATGCCGGGGAAATTACAATCATCACGAAGTTTACGAACCTGCTCTGTTATTACACCCAAATCTTCTGCAATAAGCGAAATATCTCCAAGCTGTTTTTTTACCTGATTAAAAAATTCTATACCAGGACCTTTTACCCATTTACCATTGATTGCTGTCTTTTCGCCAGATGGTACAGACCAGTAAGATTCAAATCCTCTAAAATGATCAATTCTGATAATATCAACGCAAGATAAAGTATGTTTTATTCTGTTTATCCACCATTTATAATTATCATCTTTCATTACTTTCCAGTCATATAAAGGATTTCCCCATAACTGACCGTCTGCACTAAAATAATCTGGAGGAACCCCCGCAACATTTTTAGGTCTTCCGTTTTTATCCAGCTGAAACAAAGATTGATTTGACCATACGTCTGCACTGTCTGGAGCAACAAAAATCGGAATGTCACCAATTAAACTGATTCCTTTTTTATTTGCATAATCTTTAATACAAGACCATTGAGAATAAAAGAAATACTGTATTACTTTAAAAATCAAAATTTCTTCTTTATGTTCTTTCTGCCATTTTTTAACAGCA
The DNA here is from genome assembly GCA_937892225.1 of uncultured Treponema sp. GTDB lineage: Bacteria > Spirochaetota > Spirochaetia > Treponematales > Treponemataceae > Treponema_D. Next base: position 15,709 of record CALAUH010000025.1, on the reverse strand, counting down.
TCTATCTGATAACCTGCAAGTTCTTTTGGCCAGTATATATTCCACATTGAACTTGGAGCTTTTTCTTCACCGGCTTTTTTATCATAAACTTCTTTAATACTCATAAAGGTTGCATAATTATTAAGCCATGAAGCATTTTTTTTACACCAGGAATTAAAATCCTCTTTATCTGTAAAATTATTTATATAAAATAAAGCGCATTTTTTAAGTACAGGCATTTTCCACCAGACAACTGATCCAAAATCCACATTGCCTTCTTTTTTTATATACTCAGGAGGATTTATATCATTCTGTAAAGCCCATCCATTTTTTACAAGAAGGTCTAAATCTATTAACAAAGGATTTCCTGCAAAAGTTGAAAATGATGCATATGGAGAATCACCGTAACCTGTAGGGCCAAGAGGTAAAACCTGCCAGAGAGACTGTCCCCCCTGTTCAAGCCAGTCTATGAATTTATAGGCACATTCGCCTAAAGTACCAATTCCGTCTGAGCCACATAATGAACTTGGATGTAGCAAAATTCCGCTTTTTCTAGTAAACTTCATACTAAAATAGTATCACAGCAAATGATATTTTTCCATCTAATAAAAAATTGTTTAATAAAAAAGTAGTTAAAAATGATAATATTTTTTATAACAAGACAGACAAATGTCTGTAATCTTATTTCAAATCGTTTAAAAAATCACTCGTGTTATATTTATAGTGATATTAAAATTCTTTCTCAAATATTAAAAACTGGAACTTTTAAACCAGATTTAATTATTGCTGATTATACACTTTATAATCACGATATTTTTAATGTTTATGACACCTTAAAAAAAATCAGAAATCCAATTCCCTTAATTTTCTATAATGATCCATGTATCATCGGAAACAGCAAATCGTTTCACTGGAAATATATGATTAATTTTATTTACCCCGAAGAAAGAAATAATCCAGATAAATTTACTCAGATTTTTAAAGAACTTGAACAGATAGTAGAATCACAGGATTTAAAACCTTTTATGCAGTTAAATCCACAGCCTAAGGATTTGACCACCCATGAATATGCAAAAATGCTTTTAGATAATACAACAGATGATGATAATATTATTCAAAATATAAATGATAAATTAAAACTAAACAGAACTTATTATTTAATTTTAAAAATCTTGTATGAAACTAAAAATACTCAAATTAAACTTTCAGAAATTGAAAAAGAATTGGAAAAAAATAATATCTATATTAATTGTAATTCACTTAAAGTTGAAATTTCAAAATTAAGAAAAAAACTTTCTGATTTATCAGATTTTAATATCCAGATAATTGGTAAGAAAGAAGGATATCAATTAATATTAGCTGGTGAATAAATATGAGTTAAAAAAAACGCATTATAAAAAGAACATAGAATTCTTTTTTATAATGCGTATCTAAAAATAAAAATAAGTAATTAAGTAAATTAGTTACCTAATACTTTTGAAATTCTTTCAAGTACCTTCTGGCGGTCAAGAGGTTTTACAATATAACTCTTTGCTCCCAACATTAAAGACTTTTTAACAAGTTCTTCTTTTCCAAGAGCACTAACCATTACAACTTTTGCATTTTTATCAAAAGCCATAATCTGTTCAAGAGCTGTAAGACCATCCATCTTAGGCATTGTAATATCCATAGTTACAAGATCTACATGAGGACACAATTCTTTGTATTTTTCAACACCTTCTGCACCATCAACTGCAGTTGAAACTACTTCATATCCTTCACTTGCAAGAATCTGACCAAGCTGTTTTGCAACAAACATAGAATCATCAACTACAAGAACTTTAAATGCAGTTCCATCGCCTTTGAGTCCCTCTGGAGGTCTTTCGTTAATTGAAGGAAAATCCTGTAAAGTTTTCATTTTTAACTCCTATTATGTACGTTCTCTTATAGCTACGTTAACTTCAATTTTACCACAATCAGAAATAAGTGGAACAATTAATGCTTCAACATTTTCTGTAGCACCGCCTAAAGCTGCGATTTCCATCTTCTGTCCAACAAATAAAGTTGGAGGTGTAAGATCGAACTTGAAACCTAATTCATGAAGTTTAGTTACAGCCTGTGCTGTAATTAAATTAGCAAGTTCACTAATAGTTGCTTTTGCTAAATCATCAAAAGATTCCAATGTTTCGCCATTCATAGCAGATGCAACATTCAAGGCAGTTTCCATTGTCATATCAAACAATACACGACCTTCAACATCACCTGCAAGACCAACTAAAGCAGCAACTCCCATTACAGGCATTGCAGTCGACTTTAAGTATAAATCTCCGCGTTTAACATCCGCACCACCAAGAACTTCCTGTAAGACACGGAACGAAGTTTCAACAAACGGGTTAATGTATTCTACTCGCATGTTATTCCCCTTTTAATTTTTGATATATGCCACAACGGCACCGTTACATTTTTCATTAAACCCATACAATGAATTTAATTCTTCATTTTCTCCAATAACAATAATACCATTTCCTTTTAGTTTTTCCTGGAAATCGTTAATCATTGTATTTTGTGATTCTTCATCACAAACAGATAGAATATCTCTTGCAAAAATAATATCAGCAGAAGGAAGTACATTAGTATTTTTACAATCATGATATTCAAACATTATACAATCTTTTATTTCTTTACTGAAAGTATATTCGTTATTAGCCTTTTGAGTTATATATGGTCCATACCACTGATTTGCTAATTCCGAAGGAACTACCATTAAAGAAGCATTTGAAACATTTAATAAATCTATATCTTGAGCATAAATTCTAATTATTGCTCCAGGATATTTTTCTTTTAAGATACATGCAAGACTGTATGTTTCAATTCCTTTACCACAACCTGGATTCCAAACAACAATCTGTTTTGCATTATTTTCAGGCAGTATCTTTTTTATTTCATCAGCATAATCTTTACTCCACCACTGCCCTGTATATGGAGACCAGAAATCTTTTAAGAACAAATCAGCTTCTGATTCAGACTGTATCTGTGATGTATTTCTTTCTTTTGTCCAAGATTCATAACGTGAATGAACCCAACGACTGTTTACATCAGAAACATAAAATTTCTTATACTGACTTAAAGTTTCTTTTATAAATTTAATATCAATAGATTCTTTTTCATTGTTGTTAGTTAAAATTTCTTCTACCGGAACTACTTCTTCAATTTCTTCCAGTTTTTGTTCAACAGCTGCATTTACTGCCTGTGTAGCAATTGTCTGAGTAGCAGTTGGTATAGGATTCTGAGCCATATTAGCTTTAATAGTTTTATATGGATCTTCATTAGCTTTTTCTGAATCCTTAATAGAGAAAATTCTCATTACATCAAGAAGTACATAAAGTCTATTGTTACTTTCTACAACACCACTAATATATTTAATATTAATATCACCAAACAAAGGATGTGGCGGCTGAATTGTACTTTTCTGTACACCAATTACTTTATCAATCTTATCTACAACAAGACCGAAAATCTGATCTTCAATATTCAAAATAAGAAGATTCTGCATTCTCTTTACTGAGTCATCAACCTGAATATTAAAGAAAATACGTAAATCTAAAATTGGAATAATTTCACCACGAAGATTGTAAACACCAAGTACAAAAGGCTCAGTATTTGGAACATAAGTAAAACGTCCGGCTTTTGCAATTTCCTTTACATGCATAATATCAATTGCATAATCTTTTCCGGCTAAAGCAAATGTTACCATTTTAAAATCTATAAATGATGTATTTTCTTTCTTTTCCTGAGTTTGAGCCAATAGATTCTGAGCATCCTGCATTGCGATATTCTGAGCAAGTTTTTCATTAATGTTTGTTATCTGCATCTGTTCCATACTCTACCTCTATTCGTCCAAACGAGCCTGTGCCTGAGCAAGAATTTCCTGCTGCACGCCCAAATCTAATAACTGGCTTACATCAATAATTAAAGATACAGAACCATCACCTAAAATTGAAGCACCGGCAATACCTGGTGAATTTGTAAATTTATCGCGCAATGGCTTGATTACGACGTCTTCTTCTCCAATAAGAGAATCAACCATAACACCAATCTTCTTTTCTGCAGTACCGACAATAACAATATAACATTCATCAGATGTTTTTACATTTGGAATATTAAACAATCGTGAAAGTCGCAATACACTAATAACTTCATTACGAACATTCATAATTTCATAGTTATCAATATGACTGATTTCATCCATCTGAATACACTGGCTTTCAATAACGTTAGCAACAGGAATAGAATAGATTTCATCACCAACCTGAACAAGAAGACCTTGAATAATTGCAAGAGTAAGAGGAAGTTTGATAATAAACGAAGTTCCTTTTCCCTTTTCTGAAACAACCGAAATACTACCTTTTAAGTTAGTAATCATTGTTTTTACAACATCAAGTCCAACACCTCGTCCAGAAATGTTAGATATTTTATCTGCAGTTGAGAATCCAGGCTGCATAATCAACTGATATGCTTCCTGATCTGTAATTTTCTTATCAGGATGAATAAGACCTTTTTGAATAGCCTTATTTTTTACTTTTTCTACATCAATACCGGCACCGTCATCTTTAATTTCGATAACAATCATATTACCTTCGTTAGATGCCTTTAAAAGTACAGTTCCAACTTCAGGTTTACCAGCTTCTATACGTTTTTCAGGTGTTTCAATTCCATGGTCAACAGAATTTCTTACACAGTGCATAATTGGATCGAGCAAATCTTCTACAACAGATTTATCCAATTCTGTATCTTCACCTTCAATTACCAGATTAATCTTTTTATTTAAATCCCTCTGTAAATCTCGAACAACACGTGGGAAACGACTGAAAATCTGATTAATAGGAACCATTCGGATTTTCATAACGCCTTCCTGGAGTTCTCCAGAAATTGTACCAAGATTCTGTGTATATGAACGTAAACGGTTTGTATTAGTTTTTAATTCCTGTTCATAAGTATCAAAAATATTGCCTAAAGTTCCATATTCATTCTGGAATGATTTTTTTACTTCTGCATAGTTCTGACCGTCTTTTACCTGCTGAACATATTCTGGAATCTTATCAACAATTGAATGTATTTTTTCTTTTAACTGTGATTCAATTGCCTGGAATTCCATTAACTGATTAGAAGTCTGAACAGCAAGCTGGTTGAAAGAAGCCTTAATAATTACTGCTTCAGAAACAAGATTCAAAAGATTATCAATACGTCTTGAATCAACTCTAAGAATAGAACCCTGCTGAGAACGATTAGTTTCTTTCTTTTCCGGATGATTTGTTTCCTGAATTTCTTTCTGAACAGCCTGTTCTTCAGTTACAGGAGCAGCAGTTTGTACAACCGGTTCAGAAATTTCTACAGCAGGCATTTCTACTGCATTTGACTGTTCTTTTACAACAGGAGCTTCTTCATAAACTGGAGCAGCAGTAGCAGCCTGAGCTCTTTCTTCCGGTCCAGGACAAAGATTATAATTATCTTCTGTAAGAAGATGTGCATCTGTAATTAAAGTTACATCACTTAAGAAAGCAGCATCTTCAATCTGAGCACCTTCATAATCACTTGAAGTAGAAATATAATAGAATACATTTTCGTAAAACTGATCTTCGTATAGAGCATCAAAATCAGGGACAGTTTTTAAAACATTACCTACAGATATTAATGCTGCAAATACCTGAATGCCGCCTACAGTATTCATAGGATTTGATTCATCAAATTTAACACCAATACACCAAAGTTTCTGATTTCCTTCACAGGCAGTTTTTAATTCAACAAAATCATCTTCTGACATAAATGGATAAGCAAGTCCCGAAGATGATGAAGATTTTGGTGCTGCAGGAGCCTGCTGTACAGGTGCAGCTGGAGCTGTATAAACAGGAGCAGCTGGTTTTGGCATCTGAACCTTTTTAGCAGGTTTTGCATCTTTTGCAGGAATATATGAGTGAAGTTTTTCTAAAATATTATCTATGTTTTCTGTATATTGATTTCCGTCTTTACGAGCTTCAAGCATTGCTTTAATAACATCAATCGAAGTTAATAAAAGATCTACAACACTTTCATCTACAGTAACTCTGTCAGATCGTATTTCATCAAGAACATCTTCTACTGAATGAGTAAAATGAGAAAGTTCATTCATTTCTACAGTAGCAGAACCACCTTTAAGAGTATGTGCTGCACGGAAGATTTCATCTATAGCTTCATGATTTGTCGGATCATTTTCTATTACAAGAATATTACTTTCCAGCTGTTCAACCTGTTGTTCAGCCTCTGCAAAGAAATCCTTTAGAAGTTCTTCATTATTAGGGTCAAGATAATCACTCATATAATATATTATATACCGAAAATCCAAGTTTTCAAGAAAATAATTTATTTTTTCGGTATATATTAAATTATTTAGTTTTTATGAATAATAATGTAATAAATTACATCTGCATAATCACCGGCAGTTCCTGTAAACATATCTTGATAATAAAAATCCAGTTTATTCAGTAGAAAAAAACGCAATTATTACCGATAATATAGATATTAATCTGGAGGATTGTTATGAAAGTTTATAAAAAAATTATTACTGCATTTTTTATCTCTGTTTATTTTTGCTCAGGTATTTTTTCATCATCATTTTTTACGGGAAACGCAGGCGGAAAATTAAACTATTCAAGTAATCCAGATGCAGAAAACTATGATGCAAATTTGAACTTAGAAGCTTTTTTTGAAAGCCAGTTGAATTTTTCTGACAACCTGTGGGGACATTTAAATTTTTCTATAGATACACTTGATTTTTTAAGTGTTAATCTTTTTTCTGCCGTTGATTCTAAATTCAAAATTGATGAAATCTCATTAATATTTAAAATCCCAATGAAAACAACACAAGATTATTTAAGTGTTTTTATGGGAACTTATGATCCAATCGGTTCAGACATTTTCTTACAAAGATATCTTGCCCAAAAACCAATTGTATCTAAATTAACAGAAAGCTGGCTTGGTCAGGCAAGTTCAGTTTTATATCCACATTTTGGAATCGGTATTTCTGATGTTTTAAAATTCGGTCTACAGCCTCTTGCTTTAGGAACATATTTTTATGTAAATAATGAAAATGCAAGTTATTATGTATTAAACGGAGATTTACGTTTTGCAGGTGCATACAGATTTGCAACTTTTGATATAGCCGGTGGTATAGGATTTCCAATTACCAATAATTTTGCAAAAGAAAATCCATTCAGCGATTTAGAAAAAGTATACTGGCACGCAGGATTAACATTACTTCTTGGTAACAATTATACTCAAAGTATTTTTATGCAGGCAGGAATTTTCAATGCAAGTTTTAAGCAGAATCTTGCAGAAACAGATACAATCAAAGATGATTTGTTTATTCTCGTTGAACCAAGATTTAAAATTAAAAACACACATGTAAATTTTACAGCCTACTCTATTCCACAAAAAACTGTAGACCAGCTCTTATTTATAGATGATACTTTAGGTGTAAATCTAAACATCTATTCTGAAACATTACGCTTTGGTAACAAAAATTTTACTCTTGGAACTAACATTACATGGTCATTTCCAAACAAATATTTTACAGATTTAAAAGATCCAAAAGAATTAGTAGTTCACGGTGATTTCAACGTTAATATCATTCCTTATATAAGTACAAGTCTTGTTTCAGGAGAAATCCACGGTCAGATTAAATTACAGATTATGGATTTAATAAAAGACAGATGGTACGACGGTCTTGGTGCCGACATTGGTTACCGACTCACTTTTTAATTAATTTTTTTTATATTTTCATATTTTCATTTTACTTATTTATGATATAATCATTCTATAATTTTATTAACTTTATAGGAGTAAGTTTAATGAAAAAAATTAACACTATTTTTGTTATAGTTACTTTATTTATTTCCACACTTTTTACAGTTTCCTGTAGAAAAGATTTTGATTCTGGCAAAGTAAAAATCTATATTAACATGTCAGAAAATGACAGTCGAGAAGCAGCAGTCAATCCAAAAGATTACATAGAATCTTTTCTACTCTATATAGTTCAAAAAGATGCTGATTCAGATGATTACAATGTTTATACCCATAAAACTTTACATAAAGGAACAAATTATGTTTCCTTAAAAAATGAAGGCATCTACTTTTTCCGTCTTTTACCATTAACAAAAGAAGGTTTTATTCTTGGAGAAACAAATATAGACGAAAAATCTTATTTAAATAATTCAAAAGACGAAACTTTCGGCGATTATTACTTTGATTGTAAATATGGAACTAATACAATTTTCTTTAATTTCGACGGTTCAAATTTCATATACAATCCAACAGTAAATAAAAAGACAGATACCCCAACAGGAATTTATTTAGATGAACTAAAACAAATAATTGAACATAAACTAATAACAGAATCTGATTTTCAAAACAATATAGTTAATACAAGAGTAAATCTTGCAATACAAGAATATGCAGAACGAAACAACATAAATCTAGCTTATTCAAAAATTATTCAATTAGATAGCAATGTTTTTAATTTTAAATTAGATTGTAGCACCATTTATCTTGATAATACAAATGTAATTATAAAAGGTTTAGAAAACAATGTTGATTATCAATCAATTAATTATGAATTAATTAATACTTCAGATCCAGAAACTACTTCAGGGACAAAACCAAAATTACCGCCTCTTTTTTCATTAGATAACAATTCCTCTTTAACTTTAGAAAATATTGCTATAAATGGTGATAATAACCTTGAAAATTATCTTATTGAAGTAAAAAACAATTCTACATTTACAGCAAAAAATGTAGATATTCATGGATATAATTATGAAAAAGAAGATCCAGATAAGGAGGATATATCTTCAATCATATTTGGAAATATTGAAGATCTAAATAAAATTCCAAACAGAATCAATTTAGAAAATGTTAAAATCACTGACTGCAGGGTAAAAAGTATAATTAAACAGAATACCTTAACTCAATTAACAGCAAATACTGGCTCTTCCAGTAAAGGATTAAAAAAATACCTTGAAACTAAAGCAAACACTAAATATTTTACCGAGAATTTTGGATGTATAAATGCAAAAGATATAACAATTATTCCTGCTAATAATGAAGTTGATGAAACTGATGAAAATAAAAACAAAATAGATTATGCAATTAATACAGAATTACCACTTCATTTAGCTGGTAAAATCGATATTAATTCTATTAAACTAACTCAAGATTCTGCTAACATGATGACTTATGAAAACATTGAAAATGTAAAAAATGTAAATGAAATTTTAAATAATGACTCAGAAAATGGTAAAATTAAATTAATACTAGAAGTGGATACTGATAAGAGAAATTCAAATATTACAGATATAACAAATTTTTCTAAAAAATACACTGCAGGTTTGGATTTTTCATGTATCGAAACAAATGACTATGATAAAAACACTCATAATTTTTATGTATTTAATAATATAAATGATTCAAATTACGGAAATATTTCCATAGATACAGCTAATATATTTGATTTATATTACACTATAAACAATGGTCACTATGAATTAGAACCAGCTACTGATAATAATCGCTGCATATACAAAAATAAAATCTACTATAAAACATCTACTATACCAGAATTAGATATATCGTATTCAAACGGCAATAACAGTATTTCTCTTTCAGCTCCTTATATAGGAACTGAATATAAATATGAAATTCCTACTATAATCAATAGTGCAGTTACATTTTCTAAATTTTACACAGAAAATGGAAATAGTATTATTAGTAATTATTTTAATTCCAGTCATTCCTATTACACAGATAAAAATGTAACTATCAATTCCAGTTATGATAACAATCCAGAACAATATTACACAAATTTCCTAATGACACAAGATAATATTTCCAGCAACGAAGGTCAGACTCTTAAATATTATGCTGAAGAAGGTTTTACCATAACATTTGATGGTAAGGATAATCCAGATAACTACATGCTCCAGTTTCATGGAAATATTGACTTAACAAATGTTGAATTTACAAATACACAAAAAGGAATCGAATTATTTACAAACGAAGGCAGTTACCAGATAAAATTAAATAATTGCAAGATACCTTCTATAAAAGTTACAGATATTTTACTTCAAAATCCTATGAGTAAATATCTAGTAATAATCCCTTCTGGCAATGTAACATCTTCTATCGAAAATGAACCTATCGAAATTAATATAGAGGATGATTTTATTGAAGAATATTATATAAAAAAGAATTATCCATTAATTCAAAAAACTGTTAATTATAGTTTAAAAGAAAGGTTTCATTTAAACAGCTCTAATTTTTATATAAAAGAAGATGGCTATATTGGTGAAATATTAAAAGATCAATTAGAAAGCACTACTCCTTCAATAGACTATTCTGAAAAAGAATGGAATCTTTATACGGATGCAAACATTACATCAAATAAAACAATTACCCTTACTAAAGGTAATAATATTTCCTGTAAAAACTGTATAAACATAAAAAATAATGCAATTGTTACTTTCCCATCTACTAATGCAAAAACAATTTTTAAAACATATAATAAGAAAAGTTTTTCTATTTTTAATGTATCAAACGGTTCTACCCTTAATATTCAAAATATTAAAGTAGAAAATAATATAACTGATAATATAGGCTGGTGTAACGGAAATGCATTATTTGTAGATTCATCTGGAACAACAAATATTTCTGATGCAGAATTTTATAATATAGAAACAAACCGACCAACAATTCAGATTAGAGATGGAATAACTACATTAACAAATGTAAATTTCTTGAATGAACCCTCTAAACGAAGTACTTCTAATGATACTATTAGTATTCTAATTAACAATAAAGGAAGATTGATATTAAAAAATACCGATAATAAAAAATCAAGAATTGACTATATCGAAATAAGTACTGGTATTAATCAAACAGAACCTTTAATTATTTTTGACTCGAGTTTTGAATATGGTGGAGATTCTATAAATACTTCTCAAAATAATATTCATATTAAATTTAGCAATAACAATTTACAAAATTATAATAATGATAATACTAATGCTACTATTTTAAAAGAATTTGTTTATAATACAAAAAATAATACAAATTTATCTACTATAAAACCAATTGCTAGTTCTGATAAAGAGTTAGATTTTGATTTTTATTTACTAAGCAATAAATTCAAATTAACAAATAAAAAAAATGCTACGACCTATATCAATGATAAAAATCACAATTGGTATTATCTTGTTTATACTCCAGAAAATTAATTACAATTTTTAATTTTTTTTATTTTCATTTAGCTTATTTCTTGGTATAATCTTTTTATAAGATTGTCCATGGAGTAAGTTAAATGAAAAAGATTCGTTATTTATTAATCACTTCTTTATTATTAATCACAGCTGTTTTTTCTACTTCCTGTAGAAAAGATTTTGACATTGGTAATGTTAAAATAACTATTAAATTACCAGGTGAAAATACAAGTTCCAGAGATGCAACAGATGATGATATACGAAAAGAAAACAACAGACTGTTTTATAAAGATATCACTTCCTATAAATTATATGTTATCAATAAAGTTAATGATGAATTCCAGATATATACAGAAAAAACATTCCAGCCAAATAAAACTAATCTTTTTAAATTAAAAGAGCCTGGTTTATATTATTTTATTTTATTACCACTAAATAAAGACAATCATATTATTGGTAATTTAACTATGAATAAAAAATCTTATATAAATGATTCTTATGAAATAGATAAGGGAGAAAATTATTTTAATTGTACTTGCGGTAACAATACACTTATTTTTGATTTAGATTTATCTGATTATTATAAGGAATTTGATGACAATAATTATTGGAAACTAAAAAAATTAATCGAAAACGAATTTAATTATAAAAAAATTGTTGATGATTATAATTCTCCAGATGATTCTCCTTATTATTTATATAATATAATTAATGAAGAAGTAAATAAATTAATTCCTTATAAAGAATTTGGTAATGAAAAAACTATCATTCTTACTAAAAATATTAGCTCCTATGACAATGAAGATGAAGATGAAGGCGATAGTTATATGCCAAATATATCAATTACAAATAATAACATTATTACACTTAAAGGTAATCTAAAATCACCAGATACACCGGTAGAACAAAATTTTATTACAATGAATGTTTATGAAAATGAAGATTCCATAATAAGTAATTTATTTATAATCAATGAAAATGGAAAATTAAAATTAGATAATATAGTGTTAAAAGATAATAGTGGAAATTTATCAAATAATCCTCTAATTTTAGTAGAAGACAGTGGTTCTTTTATTGCAGAAAATGTGAATTTTGTAAATTTTTTTAAAAAAATTAATACAAATAAAGATTATTATAATTCTTCTATAATTTCCGGTACTATAGATAATTCAAATAAAGACTCATTAGATAATCAAAATAAAATTATATTAAACAATGTTACAATATCTAATTGTATGGTTAAAAATTTTGTTAAACAGGAACTCAAAGAAAAAGTTTCTAATTTAAATAATGAAGCAGTTAAGCAAGATAAACTACAAACAAATAATGAATACTTAAAAAAATTAGGTTATATAAAAATATCAAATATAAAAGAAGATAAATCTGAATATCTTGACAGTACAGTTTATTCAGAATTACCACTTATTTTAGACGGATATTTAAGAATTAATTCTATTCATCTATCTGCAAATGCCGCTCACATGATGTCTTATGAAAGCCTAAATAATATAAAAACTTCTAGTCAAATTTTTCCAAAATTCAGTGAAATTGCTGACTCTCAAAATTGTATTTATTTAGAATTAGACAGAGTTAATAAAGAAATTGAAGACGATAATGATCCAAGTGCAGACAGAACAAATTATCTTTTTGCAGGTACAGATTTTTCATGTAAACAAGAAGGCACTGATAATGGTATGTTCTACATTTTTTCTAACATAAATAATAGTAATTATTCTGAATTATTTGATTTTGGAACAATATTTGAATTTTCAAATACAAATGATAGAAGAAATATATACAATAATACGGTTTATTTTACTCCGAAATCTTTTCCAGAAACAGAATCTTCTACTGGAACTACATGGAATTATCAAATTTTAAATAGCTTTCACGATAATGAAATTCTTTATATTTTATTACAAAATTATAATTCTGTATTTATTCCTAACCAGTTTTATTTTTCAAGACCACATTATTATAACGCAAATAAAGATGTAACTATTAATTTCGATCAAATTATATCTCTATCTAATAATATAATATTTGATAACAAACTACCCCTAACCTACTACTCTAAAAACAATACAATCACATTAAATCGTTCTTCTGATACAGACGATTATCTTTTACAATGGCATGGCAATGTAAATTTAACTAATGTTAAATTTACAAATACAGATTATGGTTTAGAAATTTTTACACATAACGATGGAGCATATAATGTTTCTCTAGAAAATTGTACCATACCATCAATAAAAGTTACAAACATAGGTAATGTTTCTAACAGCCGTCTTGTAATCAATGTAGACACCAAAACTAGCGGTAAACCTTTAGATACTCCAGGTGCATATAACTTAATTAAAATTGATATGACAAATGAATATATAGAAGCTAATTATTTAGATGAAAATAAAAATCCAAAATATCCATTATTTACACAAAATTCTAGTATAGATTATACACAAAAATTTGAATTAACAAGTAATCAATATAGGATAACTAAAGAAGGATATATTAAACCTGCAACATTGGATTATTTATTAAGTTCAAATCAAACATCTGTAACACCATTTTATGAAATAAATAATCGTGTATCAAGTAATATTTCTTCTGAAATAAATATTACTTCAAATAAAAATGTTTATATAGATGGAACAAATAATAATAATGGATATTTTAACATTGAGCAGAATAATACAATTAATATAAATGCCGGAACTACAAATTTCAATTATTATAAAGCATCTACAGCTATGTCTGATTCTCCAGATTACTTTGTCAATTTTAATAATAATTCGGAATTACCTCTTTTTAATGTAGATGAAGATACAACTCTTAATTTATCTAAAATTAATGTTCATGACAAATATACTTTCTCAAATGTAAATGCCTTATTAGTAAAATCTTCAGGAAATACTAACATTTATAATTCAAATTTTTATACTAGTAAAGCTAGTAGACCTGTAATTATTGTTAATAATGGAACTACTAAATTGATAGATGTAGAATTCTTGCAAGGAGAAACATTTAAAATTTATAATTACAATGATGAAGAAGTCCGTTCTATATCTTCTCGTACTAAAAGTATTTTAATAAAAAATAATGGAAATTTAGTTCTTGGAGGAAATTGTAGAATTGACAAAATAACAATTGACTGTAATTCTATAACATCTAATAACAATCCGACACCGATAATTAGTTTTGGAAATTTTGATTATATTGGATGTTCTTTCAAATATTCAAAAAATAATGACGAACACGAAATTACTGAATTATGGATAGAATTAAATGGAATAAACGATGATAATAAAAGCAAATTTTTATATAATGCAGATAATCCAAATATAATTCCAATTTATAAAATTACTAGTTCAGAAACCCCTATTTCTGAAAATCCAGGTTCATATATATGTACATTAGGATATATTTTTCAACCAGTGGAAATAACTCCTTATGAATACTGGTATTATTTAAAAGAAATAGACTAAACTCTTCTTTCATTTTTCTTGACTTTTTTTTAGTTATAACATATATTTAAAACAGTTGAATGAACATTCAACTGTTTTTTTTAAGGAAATCATATGTTATTAAAAGATCTCTCTGTCGGTAAAAGTGCTGTTATTCAAAAAGTTGGCGGTAAAGGTGCTTTACGTCAACATTTTTTGGACATGGGTGTAATTCCAGGAACAATGGTCACTGTTCAAAAACTTGCACCGATGGGAGATCCTATGGAATTAAATATCCACGGATATGAATTAACACTCCGACTTAGTGATGCAAATAAAATTACTGTACAGGAAATAGAACCTAAAACTTCAGAAGAAAATCCTAAGAACGAAAATCAAAATAAATCTAAAACTGAACATCCTGGTTTTGGAGAAGACGGTAAATATCATGTAAAAGCTGATGAAAATCCTTTACCAGAGGGGACAACCCTTACATTTGCTTTAGCCGGAAATCAAAACTGTGGTAAAACAACACTTTTTAATCAACTTACAGGTTCTAATCAACATGTCGGCAACTTTCCCGGCGTAACCGTAGATCGGAAAAGCGGCTCCATAAAGGGAAATCCGGACACTGAGGTTACGGATTTGCCGGGTATCTATTCACTTTCTCCCTATACAAGCGAAGAAATTGTATCAAGACAGTTCATCCTTGATGAAAAGCCCAACGGTATAATCAACATAGTGGATGCCACCAATATTGAAAGAAATCTGTATCTTACGATGCAGCTTATGGAACTTGATATTCCTATTGTTCTTGCCCTTAACATGATGGATGAGGTAAGAAATAACGGTGGCGCCATAAGAGTTAACGACCTTGAAGAGGCACTGGGAATTCCCGTAGTGCCTATTTCTGCTGCAAAGAACGAAGGTGTTGAGGAATTAATCAACCATGCGGTTCATATTGCAAAATATCAGGAAAAGCCCGGAAGAACTGATTTCTGTGAAAAGGATGACCATGGC
>CALAUH010000024.1 GCA_937892225.1 uncultured Treponema sp. | reverse complement strand
AATTAACACGACCCTTTTTGAATCCAACTGTATTTACGTTTGAAACGTTATTACCAATAACATCCATACGTGTCTGGTGGTTCTGTAATCCTGAAACTCCAGAATAAAGTGATCTCATCATAAAGCGTTACTCCTTTCCCTACCCATTAGTTGGCATAAATAGCCGCAATTTTATCCATGTTATAATACATGCCATTAACTTGAATCTGTGGATTTTCACCTCTAGTTGCACCAGTAACAATACCAGTTATTGAAGTGTCTCCAACATTTACTTCTACTTTTTTACCAATTGTATTAGCAGCTTCAGAACTATTAATAAAAGCAGCCATTTTAGTAAAAGAAGTTGACATATTAGTCATCTGTTCCAAAGAAGAAAACTGAGCCATCTGTGCAATAAATTCAGTATTTTCCATTGGACTAGTTGGATCCTGATTTTGAAGCTGTGTAATAAGTAACTTCAAAAAATCATCCTTTCCAAGCTCAGAAGATGTTGTTCTTCCGTTAGCCTGTTTGTTCTGCTTGTTGTAGAAATCAACTGCTGAATCAACAGCGGCTTTTTCTGCAGGACTCATCTGTGTGTTAAGTTGTTCCATCATCACCTCACTCACATTTTATCGTCACATTATGCAACGATATTAATAAAATATTCATTATTTTTATTATCAACAAAATCTACATTACTAGATTCTGCCAATGTATTTTCCAAATTATTATATATTTTCTGACCGAAACTTTGATTATTATCAAAGAAATTATCTGACTGCTGGAATTGGCCGTCTGAATTATTGTTATAAGAAACATCAAAATTGCCAACTTCAAATCCATTCTTTGCAAAAGCTTCTCTTAAAGTCTGAGCATTATCCTTAAACACATCCATTGCTTCTTTAGTTGCAACAATAATATGTCCGCTTAAAGTTTTACCATCCATAGATAAATTTATTTTTACATTACCAATATCATCCGGATGTAATACAAGATTAATTGAACCTTTATCATTGTCTTTAAGAATAATACTTCCTGTTTTTACAAAATCAGGAATTGCACTCTGAATCTGATTACTAATTACGTTAGTTGCAGAAGATTCTTTTGCTAAAAGATTTTGACTGTCTGTAACAATCTCTTTATTTACATTTACATTATTTAAATCCAAAACAATAGTTGCATTATTATCTTTTGTCATTTTTACATCAGTTTTTGGATTAATCTGTTTGTCTTCCAAAGTAGATTTAAAATCATTCTTAGTTCTTAAATCTGTAACCTGGATTTTTTTATCTTTATTTGATTCAAGTTTATTTTCTTTTAATGTATCTTTGAGTTCAAGATTTATATCTTTTAAAAGTGAATCATCAATTTTTTCTTTATTCAAAGATGATGATAAACTATTATTTGAATTAACCTTAAGTTCTTTTTTTGTTTCTTTAGGAGTATTTTCTTTTACACTTTGAACGCCGGCTGCTGTATTTAAAACTAAATCCTGATTTTTTACAGTATTATTTTCTGCTTTTTCTTTAAGATTCTGTTTATCATTATCTTTTGTTTCTTTTTTATCTTTTACAGAATCTTTATCATTTTTTTCTGAAACTTCTTCTTTTGCTTCAGTTTTTTCAGCAGGTTCACCTTCTTTTACATCATCAGCTTTTATTTTATTATCTTCTTTTCCTACAGGAAGATTTTCTTTTTCTGAATCTTTAGAACCTTTTACTTCATTTAAATATTCATTAAAAGATTTTGAATTTGCAGAAGTAGTAATTTTTTCTTGAGTTTGAGAAAGATTATTTTCAGGCTTATTTGAAACAGCCCCGCTGGTAAATAAATTTATGAAAAGATTTTCATAAGATTGCATTATGGCGCTCCTATAAACTATTGATAGGATTGCCATAATAAATGATTAGTCTAAAGTTTCTGGTTTACTTAACATCTTCCTCTGTATTTCTGCAGCCCGGTCAGATGGCATTAAAGACAACCAATAAGAAACCATTGACATTTTACCTTCAGTTTTTGCTTTTTCTTCAACTTTGCGAAGGACATCAATTATATCCTGATCATCCATTTCACAAAGGATTTTAACAGCCGCTTCAGGTTTCATACCATTTAGGTTATTAGCAATCTGTTCAATGTTTACTTCTTTATCATCGTACTTTTTCTTAAGGAGGTTAAATGTTTTTTCTCTTTCTTCTTGATTTTTTTCTCTTTCTTCCAATTCTAAAGCAATCTGTTCACTTAACTGCTCTTGTGCAGCTAAATCTGCTTCTCTTTTATCTAATTCTTCTATCTGTAAATTAATTGCTTCTTTCTGTTTATTTAATCTGTCTTCATCAAGATTTGAAACTAACGGCTTACTCTGGGTAGATGTCGAAGAAATCTGTGTCTGTTTACCAAAAACTTTATAAACAGGAGTAAATACATTTTTTGCATGAATTATTCCAAGATAATCAAACCATAATAATCCACCCAAAATTAAAATAATAATTATAATTATGAGAACAAAAGATTTACCAAAATTTCTATGAAAAGACATTTCCCCACCTTTTCTAAAAACAAATTAATTAAATTTATTATATCACACTATTTCTAGTCTATCAAACCAGAAATTGCAGCACCTAAAGTAATATCATTATCACAATAAACAATTTTCCAATAAATACCTTTTTCTTTTGTCAAATATTGTTCAAGATAACCATTTACTCTTTCTTTTATCATATAAGTTTTATGGAATGTTGTACCATCACATAAAATTGAAATTGGTTTTGTAGAAATAAATCCCTGATTTGACTGAATTGCACATGCAATTAAAATTGCAGCAGAACAACGTGCTGAACGTTCTATAATTGCATCTAAAATCTGGAATAAAATGTCATTATCCTGCTCATTACCAGTTTCACAGGCAATTTTTCCCAATACACTGTCTTTATTGTATGGTGAATGTAAAAATTTATCAATTTCAATTAAAGTCAGAATATCAATTTTAGATAAAGCCTGTGTCATTTTTTCAGAAAAGAGATTGTCTTTACATGCTGCCTGAATTGCATACCAAGAAACTGGACCTAAATATGCACCAGAACATAATTTTTCAAGATAAAATGAATCTGGTTTAGTTGTAGTTTTCGCATATTCAATATCAAAATCAGCTCTATTTACACTTAAATATTTTCCGCTTTCACAAACAATAATCTGTTTTTTAATTTTACAAATATCACAATCAGGCTGAATATAAGCGGCATTCATACCTGTTCCTAAAATAAAACCAATATATGAAGAAAATCTATCTGAAGAAGTTGAACATGCAGCACCAGCAAGTAAAGCCGCAACTGTATCATTACATAATGTAATTCTTTTAATAGATGCCCATCCATGAGCTTTTAAAGCTTCTTTCAAGCACTTACCTATTTCTGAACCTACAACTTCAGGTGCTTTAACTTCTTTTGAAAATCCTAAAAGTACTCCATCACCATTTTCTTTAATTTCCATTGGATATGAAAAACAAAAACCGATTCTGTCAGATTTATTTTTTAAGTGTTCAAGATTATTTGCAATCTGTTCAAAAAATTCTTTTCTGGAAAGTTCTTTTTCTACTCCAGGCATTTTTGTTTTTTCCATATCAGAAATAACAGGTGTTCCATTTTCATCAAAAGTTACTAAACATGAACGGAAATTTGTTCCACCTGCATCGATAACAATAACTGATTTGTTTTTTGCAATTTTTTCCGGCGGATTACAAAAAGTTCTAATCATGTCCTGATTACTATTTTCTTTTTTAAGACCTTTTCGCATATCATCTAAAATTCCATATGCTAAAGACATAACATCAATATGATTAACAAAATTATGACGAGCTAAAAAACTTTCAACACAAGTATTCATTCTTTCACCTTAAAATATTCAGTAATTTATTATATAAAATTTTTATTTATTAGTCATTATTACTTTTCACTTTTCTTAATTATCTTTATACTAATTTTTATGCTTGATTTAGAAACTTTAAAAAATGAATTAAATCCTGAACAATACAGAGCAGTTACTACAATTGATGGCGCTATTTTAATAATTGCAGGAGCCGGCAGTGGTAAAACAAGAGTAATTACTTTCAGAATAGCTCACATGTTAGATTCAGGAATTCCGCAGAGTCAGATTTTAGCATTAACTTTTACAAATAAAGCTGCTAAAGAAATGTCTATGCGAATCAAAGATTTAACTCAAAAAAAATTACAGAATCTTACAGTTTCAACATTTCATGCATTTGGTGTAAAAATTCTTAGAAATGATATAGAAAAACTCGGATTTCGTGAAAATTTTTCAATTTATGATGAAACTGACCGAGTTGCACTTATAAAAGAATGTGGACGTGAATTAAAATTCAGTCCTGAAGCAATGGATATTTATATGATTGGAAATTTAATTTCCAATATTAAAACAGGTCGTAAAAACTGGGATACATCAAATGATATGTATCGACCTTTATATGAATGCTATCAGGAAGGATTAAAATTATACAATGCTGTCGATTTTGACGATTTAATTGTTTTACCGATAAAACTTTTTAAGGAATTTCCAGAAGTTCTTGCACAATATAAAAACAGATATAAATACATAATGGTTGACGAATTTCAGGATACCAGTCATCAGCAGTATGAATTAATGCATTTACTTGCAGAAAATAATGTCGCAGTTGTTGGAGATGACGATCAGTCAATTTACAGCTGGCGTGGAGCTGATTATCAGAATATTGTTAACTTTGAACACGATTTTAAAGTAACAGAAATAAGACTTGAACAAAATTATCGTTCATCAGAAACAATTCTGGAAGCAGCAAACGGTGTAATTTCTCATAATACAAATCGTAAAGATAAAAAATTATGGTCAGGAAACGGAGCCGGTAAACCAATAGAAATTTTTATGCCGGAAAACGAAACTGATGAAGCCAGTTTTATTGCAGAAAGCATTTTAGGAATAAGTGCAGAAGAAAAACGTAAATATGATGAATTCGGTGTATTAATGCGTGCAAATACACAAGGTCGATTTATAGAAGAAGCTTTTCTGGAAAATAATATTCCTTATACAATTAGCGGTGGAACAAGTTTTTTTGAAAGAAAAGAAATCAAAGATGTAATCAGTTATCTAAGAGTCATTTCTAATCATGATGATGATATCAATCTGTTAAGAATTATAAATACTCCAAGAAGAGGAATTGGAAGAGCAACTATAGAAATTCTAAATGAAGTAGCAGAAAAAGAAAACTGTACTTTATGGACTGCAATAAACACAGTAATAAACGATCCTCTTTCAAAAGCTACTGATGTAATTAGAGAAGATTTACAGAATTTCGTAGATATAATTGAAAATCATAGAAGCAAACTTTTAAGCGGACACGGACTTTCAAAAAAAGTCAGAGAATTAGTTGAAGATATTGATTATAAAGGACATCTTGCAACTGAATATGCAAAAAGTTTAAAAGCAATTCAATTTAAAATGAAAAATATTGAATTTTTATTAAATTCAATGGAAATCTGGGAAAATGATCCGGATAATACTAATCCAAATTTATTTAATTATTTAAATAGAATTACCCTTCTTTCCCGTGATGATATGGAAGATGAAAACGATAAAGGAAAAGTAAATCTAATGACTATTCATGCATCAAAAGGATTGGAATTTCCGGTAGTTTTTATTGCAGGAGCTGAAGAAGGTTTAATTCCACATGCCCGTTCTGTTGAAGAAAATGGCGGAGATGTGGAAGAAGAAAGAAGGCTCTTTTATGTTGCCATAACAAGACCAAAACAGGAGATTGCTCTTTTAGATAATACACCTTGTATTAAAACCTCGATAAAATCACTTAGAAATCTCTCTGATGAGCTTACTTCAATGCTAACACGAATGGATGATTTAGCGAAACAACTAAGAGAATATGAGATAGTTAAAGCCATGCCGTGTGTTGGTGAAACCTTAAGACCTTTATTAATAGCTGAAATTGGTGATATCACTAGATTTCATTCAGCTGATAGCTTAATTGCTTATGCAGGAATAGATGTTCCTCCATATCAATCTGGTCAATATGATGCCAAAAATAGGCATATTACCAGAAAAGGGTCTTCTGAACTAAGAAAAATATCTTTTCAGGTAGTTAAAATGATTTATATGTTGAAACCACAATATGATACTAAAGTCCTAAATTTCATTTTAAAAAAGAAATTTTGTAAATAGTAAAATAATGAGTAACTTCCACTAATCCAGTTATCTGAATAGTTTTTACTATCTCTAAATCCTTGTGCAACATTATATCCTTTATTTAAAGATTCGTTCATATGTAATAAAAAATCTGGATGAACAATATTATCTGCGTCAAATATTATATATGCATCAAATTTTGCATTTTTTAATTTTTTAAATGCATATCTTAATACTTCACCTTTTGATTTTACAGGGATATCAACATTAATTACATTAGCACCAGCATTTTTTGCAACTTCATCTGTATCATCACTTGAATTATTTACAAATACATCAATTTCATATTTGTCTTTATCATAATTTTGTTCTTTTAAACTTTCGATTAAATTCCCTATAACTTTCCCCTCGTTACGGGCTGCAATTAAAATTAAAAATTTATTTATTTTTGTATTATCAAAAGTTTGTTCTTTAGTTTTTTTGAATGCAAATAAACTTGTACATAAAAAATATAATCCATATAATAATACTAATATAAATAAACAATAATAAATTATTT
>CALAUH010000023.1 GCA_937892225.1 uncultured Treponema sp. | reverse complement strand
AACCACCTAAGTCGCGAGTACGGCTTACCCAACCATTTAAAATAACTTTCTTGCCAACGTCTGCTTTACGTAAATCGCCGCAAGTAACTGTACGTTTAGTGTTTTCCATAATAAGTATATTTTAATGATATAAAGAGTTTTAGACAATTAGGTAAAAAAAAATCTGACAACGGAAACTGTTCCACTGTCAGATAAATTTTATTCAAAATATATAGATTACATATTTATAAAGAATAATGAGAAGAATAAATAAATGCTTCCAGATAGCATTACAATGTTACCGACAAAATGCATCCATTTAATTTTTTTAAGATTGTAAAAGATAATTCCACAAAGATAGAAAACAGCAGCTGTAACTAACATAGCAAAACTTTTTGTTGAAAGAACCTGATATAAGTTTTTACAAATAAAAAGTCCTGAAAAACCAGCTAAAATATATAAAACTAGATTTAATTTTTCAAATTTTCTTCCGGCAATTGAATAAAAGAGAATACCTAAAATAGAAATTCCCCAGACAATACCGAAAATTGTAAATCCTAATACACCTTGAATTTTTGTGATTGTATAGGCACTGTAAGCAAAACCAATGATTAAGAAAGAAAAAACATGAGAAAGTCTGTCAAAAACTCTTTTTGCTGTAAAATTTGTTAATGCATGATGTAATGTAGAAAAAAGATACATTAAAATCATAGCGGCACCAAATAAAGAATAAATAACAGTTGTTAAAGTAAAAAATTTTGTTAGGCTTTTAGTTGCAAGTGTATCTAAAATTGCAGTACCTGCAATGAATAAACAAGAACCAATTCCCTGAACAACTGAACAGGCAATTTCTTCTCCTTGAGAGAACTGGCGGCTTGATTTTTCATATTCGATGTTATTTTTTTCACGAATGATTTTTCTTTCAGCACGTTTTTTTGCTTTTTCTGAACGGGCATATTCTTCGGCAGCATATTTTGCTTTTAAACGTTCAGGGTCTTCTGCAAACTGAATATTGATTTCTTGAATTTTGTTTTCATAATCAATACGTAACTGCTTAAGTCTTGAACGTTTTTTTTCATTTAATGATTTTAATGTAGATTTTCGGACAGCTTTTGCTGCAATTTCGTTTTGTCTTTTTTCCAAAATAGTTGCCATAAGTTACCTCTGAATCATTTATTAATTTTCTAAATTTTTTCTGCGATAAAGTTCATATAGAAGAACTCCAGTTGCAACAGAAACATTTAAACTGTCAATTTTTCCGCAAGTTGGTATGGAAACAATAGAATCACACTGTTTTTCTAAAAGAGGTGATATTCCAGAACCTTCGCTTCCCATGATTAAAGCTGATTTATCGGCAAATTGTATTTTACCACAAGTTTCACCACCGGCATCAGCTCCATAAATCCAGAAACCTGCTTTTTTTAGTTGTTCTGCAGTTCTTACAAGATTATTTACAATTGCAACAGGTACCCATGCACTTGCTCCGGCACTTGTTCTACCAATAATTTCATTTCCAGAAATATCGTTTGCACTGTTATGTTCAGGAATAATTACAAGATTTGCACCAAACTGATCACAACTTCGGATAATTGCACCAACATTATGAGGGTCAGTAATTTTATCCAAGATGATTACAGTCAATTTCTGCTGATTTGAATTTTCTTTAAGCCAGGAATCAAAATCAACGAGATTCTGAGCTTCTTCTTTTTCTCCAGAAACAGACATTACAATGCCACGATGGTCTTTTAAAGAATCAGATAAAGAAGATACAAATTCATCCAGTTTAGAATCTGGAACCTGTTCGTAAACGATACAGGCTTTTTTTGCTTCTTCAAGAATTTTTTTAATTCTAGGACCAGGCTTACTGTAAAAAATTTTATAATCATCAGCTGATGAAGATTTCTTGTGAGATTTCTGTCCTTCTTTTATAAGAGCATTAACTCTTTCTTCAATTGAATGAAATCCTGTAATATATTTCATTATTTATCTACCGCAGCACTGTTTGTATTTTTTGCCGGAACCACATGGGCAAGGATCATTTCTACCAACTTTTGCACCAACACGTGTTATTGTTGTAGGAATAACTTCTCCTGCTACATATTTCCAATCACCATTGATTTTTTTGAACATAGAAACTTCGTGATGAAGATCATGCATCTGATTTAAAGTATAATCTGCTGTAAATTCAACAATGGCTTCATCTTCTTTTTCGCCTTTTTCTGTGCGTAAAATTTTAAGACCATTCCACTGAGATTTGCGGCTCCAGTCTTCTGTAGCTTTTTTGTCAATTTCTGCAATGCCATCGCCTTCTTCACATGACGAAATGATAAAATCAATTTCATGTTTTACGTAAGAAGTATAACGTGCACGCATACAAGCTTCTGCAGTAGAAGCTTTTGTTTTACCTTTAATGATTGGTTCGCAGCATTCGCTGTAAGTTTTCCCTGAACCACAAGGGCATAATTCATTATTTGTACTCATGTTTATAATTTTAATGAATTTATGTCTTAACTACAAGAAGAATGTTGCGATAGTGAAAATAGCCACAGATGAACACAGATAAGAAACAGGATAAGAAGGAAAAAGGGACAACGAATAGCGGTTAGTAGGATAGAAGACGGCAGGATAAAAAAAACCGACAGGCACTTAAAAAGGCTTATCGGTTTTTATAGAAGTTTAATCTTTGTTTATAAGATTAGTTGCCAGTTGGTTTATATTCGAAGTAACCACCATCTCCAACGTAGGCTTTTGTTTTGTCTGTGTAAGATGAGTTGAAGTTTGGAAGTTTAGAACATGAGTTGAACATATCTTCAGAAGTTACTTTTTCTGTTGTAAAGGTATCTGATACGTAAATATGTTGTAAATTACTACAACCGTCGAACATTCTAAACATATTAGTAACATTCTCAGTATTAAAATTAGAAACATCTAATGTAGATAAATTACTACAAATGGAGAACATCTCAGACATACCAGTAACTTTTCCAGTATTAAAATTAGAAAGATCTAAAGAAGTTAAATTTTTACAATTGTAGAACATCCTATACATATCAGTGACATTCTTAGTAACAAAATTAGAAACATTTAATGTAGATAAATTACTACAATCTCTGAACATCCTAGACATATTAGTAACATTCTCAGTATTAAAATTAGAAACATCTAAAGAAGTTAATTTTTTACAATATTCGAACATTCTAAACATATCAGTGACTTTTCCAGTATTAAAATTAGAAACATCTAATGTAGATAAATTACTACAA
>CALAUH010000022.1 GCA_937892225.1 uncultured Treponema sp. | reverse complement strand
TATGGATGGTGATACTTATCTTGAAAAAATTAATAAAGAATATCACCTATGTCCTGATTGTTGGAAAAAAATTGAAAACCTATTAAACTAATAAAAATGAAATACAGAATGTACAGTCTAGTATTGAGACAATTGAATCCAATACAGACTGAAGTTCGTCACCAAGATACATTGAGATGATTGCAGGAGGAGCTTCGTAACCGCCAAGACGTCTGTCGTTACTTGCACTTGCTACACTTATGCGAAGAAGATCCTGATGTTCGTCTACAGCTTTAATTACTGCAGCAAGAATAAGAAGGAAGTGTGCATTTTCTCGTGGAGTGTCGCCCGGTTCAAGAAGGTTTACGCCTTCGTTTGTGCTGAGTGACCAGTTGTTGTGCTTACCGCTGCCGTTAACACCATTGAATGGTTTTTCGTGCAGAAGACATGCAAGTCCGTGTTTCATGCCTACTTTTTTCATAATTTCCATAGTAAGCTGATTCTGGTCTGCGCTTAGATTTGTTGTTGTAAAAATTGGAGCCATTTCGTGCTGAGCAGGAGCGGCTTCGTTATGTTCAGTCTTACAGTAAATTCCGAGCTTCCAGAGTTCAGAATTTAATTCTTCCATATATTTAATTACGCGTGGTTTAATTGCAGCAAAATACTGGTCATCCATTTCCTGACCTTTTACCGGTTTTGCACCAAAGAGTGTTCGTCCGCACATCTTAAGGTCTTTTCTCTGCTGATAAAGTTTTTCATCAACAAGGAAATATTCCTGTTCAGGGCCCATTGTTGTTGTTACGTGATTTGCTGAAGTACCAAAAAGTTTGAGTATTCTTAAAGACTGTTCGTTGATTGCTTCCATTGAGCGAAGAAGAGGTGTTTTTTTGTCCAAAGCTTCGCCTGTGTAAGAACAGAACGCTGTAGGTATACAAAGAGTGTGGTCTTTTACAAAAGGATATGATGTAGGATCCCAGACTGTGTATCCTCTTGCTTCGAAAGTCGAACGTTTTCCGCCGCTTGGAAAAGAAGAAGCATCTGGTTCACCTTTAATAAGTTCTTTTCCACTGAAAGACATTATGATTTTGCCTTCTTCAGCTGGAGTTAAAAATGAATCATGTTTTTCTGCTGTAATACCTGAAAGAGGCTGGAACCAGTGTGAATAGTGAGTGGCACCTTTAGAAATTGCCCAATTTTTCATAGCTTCAGCAATTTGATTAGCTGAATCCAAATCAAGAGGTGCACCGGTTTCCATTGTTTTTATAAGTGCACTGTAAATTTTTGATGGAAGCATTTTTTTCATCACAGATTGATTAAATACAAGGCTTCCAAATAATTCAGGTAAGTTTGTCATGATTTTATTATAATGAATTAATATATGGTAAGCAATAAAGCGAGACTTTAATAGATAATTTCGAAACAAGAATTCTTTATTATTATCAAAAATCAATATTGAATAGATTTTTTTGTATATGTTATACTGAATTCAGGAGTAACATAATGGAAAAAAGACCTGAATCAATGGAGAGAATCACTACTGAAGCTCTTGCTAAGGCTTTTATTGATGAACAGATTGCAGCAATTAAAGCACAGGTAGGTAACAAAAAAGTATTGTTAGCTTTATCTGGTGGTGTAGATTCTTCTGTAGTAGCAGCTTTACTTATAAAAGCAATTGGACAGAATCTTGTTTGTGTTCATGTAAATCATGGACTTTTAAGAAAAGGTGAACCTGAACAGGTTGTAGAAGTTTTTAAAAATCAGATGAATGCTAATTTAGTTTATATTGATGCTACAGACAGATTTTTAAACAAACTAGAAGGTGTTGCTGAACCTGAAAAGAAACGTAAAATTATCGGTGAAGAATTTATCCGTGTTTTTGAAGAAGAAGCTCGTAAAGCCAGTGATGTTGATTTTTTGGCTCAAGGTACTATTTATCCTGATATTCTTGAATCTGGTCCTGTAAAATCTCATCATAATGTTGGTGGTCTTCCTGATGATATTCATTTTGAAGGTCTTGTTGAACCGATTAAATTCCTATTTAAAGATGAAGTTCGTGTTGTAGGAAAAGCACTTGGTTTACCAGATAATATGGTTTACCGTCAGCCATTCCCAGGTCCAGGACTTGGTGTTCGCTGTACAGGTGCAATTACCAGAGAACGTCTTGAATTAGTTCGCGAATCTGATGCAATCCTTCGTGAGGAATTTGCAAAAGCAGGTTTAGAAGGAAAAGTATGGCAGTATTTCACAGTTGTTCCTGATTGTAAATCTGTTGGAATTAAAAATAATTTACGAAGCGTAGAAAATTTTGTAGTTATTCGTGCAGTTAATACAAAAGATGCTATGTCTGCAACGATTGAAGAAATTCCATATGCAGTTTTGAATAAAATCGTAAATAGAATTGTTACAGAAGTTCTTGGAATTAATCGTGTTTTATATGATTTAACTCCAAAACCAACTGGAACAATCGAATGGGAATAAATAACCACGGTTAATTCTATATTATATAAAGCCTTTCTTAATCATTTGTTTGAAAAAGAAAGGCTTTTTTATAAGAAAATTTTTATTTTTTTAAGGTTAAAGGTTTTACTAAAAAACTTTGCTTGATTAAGTTTAAAAATATCTTGTATTATTAAAGCATACAAAGAAAAATGAGGTAATATATGAAGAAGTTATTTTTCCTTGTAGGTTTTATTTTAATAATATTTTCATCATGTAAGGATGTGCAACTTAAGAATGTTGTTCAGATAAATCCTACAGACGACTTTCTTGAAACTGTTGTAGACGAAAATACAATCTACGACTTTCAAGGTGCAATTGATTTGCAGGGAAAAGATTTTAATGTCCCTGAAAATTGTATATTGCGTTTTATTGGTGGTAGTATCTCTAACGGTAATATTAATTTTAATAATACCAGATTGGAAGGTACTGTTTCATTTTATAACTGTGTTTTTTCCGGTCAAATTGCCAACGACGAAATCGATTTAGCTTGGTTCCATTTTGCTACTTCACCAGTTACTGTTAATATGCATACAGTAAAAAACATTGTGGTTCAACCTATCACATATCAGGAAATAGAAAATATTTTCAATTGTGCAAACGGAAAAACTGTTCTTATCGACAGACTTTATACTTGCGAAGATCCAATCACAATTACAAAAACGATTCTTTTAAAAGGATATGATGAAGCAGAAGGTATTTATGCTGATTTCTATCAGAATGCTCAGTATGGATTTGTATTTAATTCATTAAAAATAGGTAGTATTTTGAGTACAAAAATGGGAAATGTGGCTGGACCAGTTTCCGGATTTATTGTTGAAAAAGGGGCTTCTCTTTCTTTAGTAGGTATAAGTGTTATTGCAGATGTAATAGGAATTGTAAGAGATGAAAATGGTAAATTAACTTATGGAAATGGTGCTTCCAGTAAATATCAGGGTGGTTTTCCTTATGAAAATCTTCTTGCAGGTGGTAGTAAACTTCCTAATCCATATGCATATGCTGGTATTGATGTATTAGAAGGCGGAACAATTGGTAAAGTTTATGATTCTTCTTTCTGTGCTTTTACATATGGAATTAGAGCTCGTAACGGTTCAAAAGTTGGACATATAAAGAATTCATATTTCAGTATTAATAGATTTGGATTCTGGGCAGACGGTGTAGAAGATTTAAAATTAACTGGATGTAGATTTAATACAAATCTTGTTAATTATAAATTTTATGAACGTTCTATTTTTATGACTGAATCAAAGGTACCAGGTGCCTGCTATGACGATGGTTTAAAAGAAACTGATGGAACTCAATTAAGAAAATCAGGTGGCGGTGTATATATAAGAAATTGTAAAAATGCTAATTTTGATAACTGCCGTTTTGAATTTAATAATATTCATTTTATCGTAGATGAAGCCGGTAAGAATGTTAATCTTAAGAATTGTATTTTGGATACAGCAGGTTGTGCACAGGTAGTAATATTTAATGCAGATGATCCAAGAAATGTTGTTCCATCTACTGCTTTTAGTAAAAGTAATCCTGCTATGAATGAAATTAATATTGTTGGTAATACAATGGCTCGTGGTGCCCGTGTTGATTATACAAATGGTGCAGGTGAAAAAGTCAGTGAACCAGGTTTTGGTATTTTCCATATTACAGAAGGAAATAACAGAGGATCTAAAATCCTTATTAAAAACAATGAGGTTTCTGATGAAATGGAAGTTGAAGTAGGAAGAGATGTTTATTATCAAAGATATCTTTTCTGTATCCATAATACTTCTGATGAAGGTGCTAAATTAACTTGTAAAGGAAATTCTTTTGTAAGTTGTTCTTCTCCAATAGCATATTGTGCAGTTCAAGGCAGTACTGGTGTTTATGCCGTTTGTTCAAAAGCAAATAATATAGACGAAGAAAAAATGGCCCCTCGTGGTGGAGTAGAAGGTGTTATTGCCTTTTCTAGTAACTAGGAGTTATAGATGAAAAAAATATTATTTATATTATTATCAGCATTTTTTATTTTTACAGCTTGTAATATTAATGCTCAGTTTGAAGAAGATGAGTTACCAGAAGAAAAAGCTACAAATAAAGAAGCTGAATATCATTCATATGGTTATTATTTATTAAAAGAAACTGACAGTTTGTCTGTAATGAATAAACCAAATATGATTTATAAACTTGATTATGAATTTGATTTAAAAGGTCAGACAGTTACTGTTGCAGATAATTGTATCATAAAATTTGGTTCTAAAAGCTGCGTAAAAAATGGTAAAATTATTTTTACAAATACAGAACTTGATGGAACACCATGTTTTAAAGATATGTCTTTTGGTGGAACTATTACAAATGATTCTGTTGTAATTTCATGGTTTGGACTTCTAAATGAAGCCCAGGAAAAGGTGCAGACAAGAAATGCATCTTTAATTAGTGAAATTGCAGATCTTTCTCCAGCAAAAATAATTGTTGACGGATATTATCCAATTTCAAGTGCTATTAATTATAATGCAAAAGCAACTTTTGTTGGTGCTGATTGGGATGAAACAAAATTCTGTGATACTTATGAATATGAATATGTTCCAAAAAATGGTTTTTATACTTTAAACTGGTGTTCATGTTTTAGTTTAATGAAAAATGGAGCTTCTGTATCTTTATATGGTATAAAAATTACTGGTGATAAAAATTATTATACACAAACTGAATTGGAGAACTGTGGTTATAATATTGAATATGGTGATCATAAAGATAATTGTGGTATTTTTGTCGGTAGAGATTCAATTAAGATAACTGAAGACGTAAAATATGAATATCAAACTTCTATAGGTGTTATATATAATTCTGTAATAGAAGGATTTACTTATGGCATAAGAGCTATGGCTACTTTTCTGGAAAAAATTCAAAATACAACTTTTGATTCATGTAGATATGGCTTATTCACAGTCTGGACATCAGATTTTGATGTATTCAGCTGTAAATTTATTAACTGTTTACCAAAAGGTTCTTCAGCATTATCAGATTTAGAAGGAGAACAGTCTTTTTTAACAATTTCTAAGATAAAATGGGCATTTGGTGCCGGTGTTTATTTATCTGCAACTGGTATGATAAATCTTAATAATAATTATTTTGAAAATAACTGTATTAATTATATTCTTTCAGAATGTGATATTATTGTTAATATTCAAAATAATGTTATGAAATCTCCAAAATTAATGGATATTGCACTTTTAGCTCAAAAAACAAATGGCGGTCAATCGGTTCAAAGACGAGAAGGTCATACTTGGGCAATCGATTGTCTTACTATAACTGGAAATACTTTTATCAGGTCTGGAGTAAATAACAGTAAAACAAATTGTATTCTTTATCTTAGAGATGCAGAAACAGATGATCTAACTAAATCAACTGGTTATTTTACATGGGGAATGAATTTTATTTTTTCAGAAAATAAAGTTATTGATACAAGACCAGAAGTATCTTCTGATGATGCTATCTTTTTAGTAACATCCGCTTCTCCTGTAGAAAATTCTGCTTATATTACTTGTTATGACAATGATTATAGTAAGTCTAAATCTAAATATTTTGTAACTTATCTTAAAGATGCTAAGCCTACTAATGGCTTGATTCATGAAGGAGAAGGCATTTTTAATTTTACAACTGATGGAGATATTTATGGTGCCTTTACAAAATGGTCAGTATGTAATGATCCAGCAGGTACAAAAGTCTTGTTTAAAACAGGAACTTATCAGTAATATTTTTTAGATTTTAGAAATTAATTTAAAAGGTGTTATATCAAATGCGCATTTGTCGAACTTAGCTGAGGCAAGTGCGTGAACTTCACAAGCAGTGATTGATGCATTTTTTATATCATAGCCTTGAGATAAAAGTGCACCAGTCATTCCTGCAAGAACATCCCCGCTGCCACCCTTGGCAAGATTTTGACAACCATCGTTAATAATAAAAATTTCCTGATTTACAGCTATAAATGTATTTGCACTTTTTATAACTAATGATGCATTTGGTAAATATTTATTTATTTCTTTTCCAATTTTTATTTTAGCTTCAAGATTATTCGCAAGTGAAGAAACATTAAAATCATCTTCTGAAAAATCTATCTGCGGAATTAATTCTTTTAGAAGATTGCAGAATCGGTTTAATTCTGAAAGGTGTGGTGTTAAAACAATTCTTGTATTTTCCTGATTTGAAAAATTGATTATTTCCTGTACAAAAGCTTTCTGGTCAAAAACTCCTGCATCAAAGACAACTGCTTTATTTTTTTTAGAATTATCGTTGAAATAATCTAAAATCATCTGGTTGTCAGAAAGATTATGGCAGACAATTCCAGGTCCTAAAACAAGGCATGTAGTTTTTGCAGGGATTTTATCAGCAAGCATAATTTCAGGTGAGATTTTAAAACTGCTAAAATCAGAAGAAGGATTTGTAGGTTTTAGTATTGATGTTAATCCGCTTCCAAAATTCATGCAGGCAGTTGCTGCTAAAATACTTGCTCCGCTTTTATCACCGGCAAAAATTACTGTGTGACCGAATTTTCCTTTATGAACGGAAGGTTGTTTTCTTAAAGGAAGAATTATATCATCTTCTTCAATTAAGAAAGCATCTGGTTTTGTGTTGTTTTCAAATTCACTTCTTGGAAAACCTAAATCTGCTACAATTATTTTTCCACAATAATCTTTTGCACTGTCAGTATAAAAGCTGAGTTTTTGTGTACCCATAGAAACTGTATAATCTGCACGGAATGTACAGTCGGAATTTAATCCTGATGGAATATCACAGGCAATTTTTATTGCATTTTTTTTGTTTATTTCTGAAATAATTTTTTGTGATTCAGTATCCATCTGACCGTGAAAACCTGAACCAAAAATACAGTCAATTATAAAATCAGGTTTGTTTATTTCGGGTAAGTCTAAAAGATTTAATTCTTTGCAGAAATCATATTGTTTTTTTGCTTCTAGACTTTTTGGTTCATGTATAGAATAGATTTTAATATCAGCTTTATTTTTCAATAATCTAGCCAGAGCATAACCGTCTGCTCCATTGTTTCCTTTTCCACAACAGATTGATACAGACGGCTTTGTAATTTTATTTTCATCACTTGTTTTAAGAATAAAATCGCGAAGAAAAATTGCAGCGTTTTCCATCATAAGAAAATCTGGAATCTGAAATCTTTCTTTTGCATTTTTTTCTATTTCGACTGGATTATTAAAAACGTTCTGCATATTAAATTAGAAGAAAATCATTCCTAAAATTCCGGCTGGAATTAAATATGCGGCAAACCATGCAAGTTTACCTTTGCGAATTAATTTCATCAATAAAAATAAAGAGAAAAATCCAACTACGAATGCAGAAATACATCCGGCAATTAAAGGTGCTGCACCAATTGTTGACTGAACTTCTCCTAAATCTTTTGCTTCAAGAATAAAGGCACCAAGAATAGCAGGAATAGAAACGATGAATGAATAGTCACCAGCTGCTTTTCTGTCCAATTTACTAAAAAGTGCACCGGAAATTGTAGAACCGCTTCGACTTACGCCTGGTAAAGTTCCAAATCCCTGCATTATACCGATTACGATTGACTGTAAAATTGAAACACCTTCCTGACTGTTCATGTCTGCACCAATGACTGTATCATTCTGTTTTTTTTCTAATGCAGCAGAAATGATTAAAAGAAGTGCTGTAACTAAAAATCCTGCGCAGATAATATTTAAAGGCATATCTGGAATGAACTTGCTTGTAAAAAGCCCGATTACACCTGTAATTGCAGTTGAAATTATAAGTGCAATTATTGTTTTTCTTCCGGCTCTGTCTGTTCCGCAAAGTACATCTGAATTTAATGAAGAAATATTCTGGTCTTCTTTTCTAGTTATCCATCGGCCTAATATTTTTAATAGCTTCCAGATTTTTTTCCAGAAGAAAAGGCATACTGCTAGAAGAGTTGCTAAATGTAAAAAAACATCAAATAAAAGAGGGATTTCTTCTAAACCGAATAATTCTTGAGCAATCTGAAGATGTCCAGATGATGATATCGGTAAAAATTCTGCAATTCCCTGTAAAGCTCCTAAAAGGATTCCCTGTAAAACGTTCATATTATTGTCTCCATATTTATGATTTTATATTTTATTGTTTTATACCTTCAAAATCAATCTGTTATAAATGGTATTGAAAAAAAAGAAATAATTGATTAAATTTTTATAAGTTTTACAGGAAGTTTAATGACAAATATCATAAATATAGAAAGAGAAAAATTAACTGCTGATGAAAAAGATTTTTCAGAAGTAGCACGATATCTTGGTTATAAAAAAGATTTTAAACCAGATCAGAAAATTTCTCTTATGATAAAAGAATGTTGTCCAGAAATACTCGAAACGATAAATGCCCGGGCAGTTTATCAAAAATTCAGTTTAACTATTGATGGTGATAAAATCAGTTTTGCAGATACTTTTATTGAATCAAAAAATTTGTCGGTGAACTTAAGAAATTGTAAATCTGTATATATGGTTGCAGTAACAACTGGACCTTTAGTAGATGCATTAATAAGAAAAACTCAAATCTCTGATATGGTTAAGGCGGCAGTTTTTAATTCATGTGCTGCGATGTTTTGTGAAAAAGTAATTAATTTAGTAAATAATATTATTAAGGATGATGAAAATAAAAATGTTCGTCCAAGATTCAGTCCCGGTTATGGAGATTTATCTTTGGACGTTCAGAAAATATTCTTTAGACTTTTACCATGTTCAAAAATTGGTTTAACATTAATGGACAATCTTATAATGTCACCGGAAAAGTCTGTAACTGCTTTTATTGGAAGTTTAAATTAATCTAAATCAAACTGACGGTCTTCTTCTTTTTCTGCTTCTTTATAAATGATTGCAACGTTACCGATTATTCTTACTAATGTTGCATCACAGTTTGAACATATTTCGTTTGTTAAATCAATTTTGTCTTCTTTGTATTCGTTAAATTTTATTTTTAATAATTCATGTGCAGCTAAAGATGTTTTTACCATATTCATAACACCATCTGTTAATCCGGCACCACCGATAATTACAACTGGCTGTAAATTGTGAGCTGCTTTTTCAAGAATTTTTCTTTGTTTACTGTTTAATTCAATCATATTGATAGTATAGAGAATTAAAGAAAAAGTGAAAAGATATAATTTAATCCTTTGTGATTATTTTTACGCAGCCGTATTTTTTATCACTGTAGGATAAAAAGTCATTGATTAATTTTTTACCGAATTTTGAAACGTTAGAAATTCTTACGGCTTTATCATCTACTAAAACTAAAGGATTAATATAACGCTGTTTTACTTTTAGATTTACACAAAAATGATTTTTAAGCGGACGATTAGTGTGTTTTATTTTTTTCATATTTCTAAAAGTTTTATAAAGGTTTATAAGTTCAATTTGTGATTTAGATAATGTATTTTTGTCCTTTTTAGAAAAGTCATTGAGTTTATGAATTATTTCTGTTTCGGATAACTGCATAAAATCATTTTCAGAAAAAATATTTTCTTTTTCGGCAAAATTCATTATCTGACCAAGAAGTTGTAAAGTAAGTTTGTTTTCATTTAATTGAAGAATGTGACCAATCATACAAAAACGTCGGCAATATTCTTCTGCACATTCGAGCGTTTTGAATCCAAGTTCATCTTCTCCGTCTTCGTTTTTTACAACGATGATATCATCATAAATCTTTTTTATAGACGCCAGATCCCAGGAACCATCTAAAGCCATTCCAGAAGGAAACATATATTCCAGACGGTCTGCACTTAATTGTGGAATTTCGTTGTCAGCAATCGGATAGTTGTGATAATCCTGAATCTGTTCAATAGTCAGGTTGTCTTCTTTTAAGAGAGAGAGAAGTTCTTTATCTTGTTTTATGATTGTAATATTGGCGTCTTCTGTAACTGTTTGTGTAAGTGCATCACCTTTTCTAAAATCTGAAACATGGCTGAAAACTGGAGTTGAAACATCGTGTAAAAGTCCTGCGATTGTCTGTGCTTTATCATGAGTAAAATTCCAGATGATTAAAGCTACACCAATTGAATGATCTAATCTTGAATAATAGATGCGATTTTTATATAAAGTTGTCCAGTCGGTTCCACATAAAAGACCAATGCCCTGTAATCTTTTTAGGATTTTTAAATTTAAATATTTATTTAGAAACTCAGGTTTTTCGCTGCATAAAATTGAATGATATTTTGTAATGTCATAATCAGAATAGGGATTAAGGGAAAGCATTTTTTTCCAGTTATATTTTTTAAAATAATTGCTCATAAGCTTCCTTTTTATGAATTTTTTTTGCAAATGTCACTGATTATGCATTCATTACAGTTTGGATTTTTTGCAGTACAGACGTATCTTCCATGAAGCAAAATCCAGTGATGTGCATCGTTCAAATACATTTGAGGTATTCTTTTTAATAAAGATTCTTCAATTTCCTGCGGTGTCTTTCCTTCTGCAAGTCCGATTTTCGGGCAGATTCGCTGTAAGTGTGTATCTACCGGCATTGTCGGCTGATGGAAAATTACATTTAAAACTACGTTTGCAGTTTTACGACCGACACCTGGTAAACTCATTAATTCTTCTCTTGTAGAAGGCACTTTGCTGTTAAAAGAATTGATGAGTTTTTCAGAAAGTTCGATTATGTATTTTGCCTTGTTTTTATATAACCCGATTGATTTTATGTAAGAAATAAGTTTTTCTTCTCCCAGTAAAACCATTTTTTCAGGAGTATCTGCAATTTTAAAAAGTTCTTTTGTTGCAAGGTTTACACTTTTATCTGTAGCCTGAGCAGAAAGCACGACTGCAATTAAAAGTGTATATGCATTTACATAATCTAATTCTGATTTTGGAGAAGGATTTTCTTTTTGCCAGCGAGAAAAGCATTCATTTAGTTCGTTTTCAGAAAGAAGAAGATGCTTTAGCCCGGGCATAGTTCATCACCCATGCCGGTGACTGCCTGTTCTCCAACCTTTCCTTCATATATACCATATA
>CALAUH010000021.1 GCA_937892225.1 uncultured Treponema sp. | reverse complement strand
CTGAGAGCCTCCACCCACAGCCGGATGTATGGAACTGGGCAGGCGGCGACGCCTATGTCAAGTTCGGAAAGGAACATGGCATGTGGATGCTCGGACATACACTCTGCTGGCACAACCAGACCCCTGACTTCTACTGGTTCAACGAGAACGGTCAGCCTAAGAGCCGTGAGGAACTCATCGAGGCCCTCCGCTCCCACATCGAGACCGTGGCAGGCAGATATGCCGGAAGGATCAACGCATGGGACGTGGTCAACGAGATCATCGGAGAGCAGGGCGAATACAGGGTCAAGGGCTGGGTGAAGGCCTTCGACGGCGACGGCTACGAGGTCGTACGCAACGCTTTCATCTTCGCAGACAGGTACGCACCTGACGCTGAACTCTACTACAACGACTTCAACGTATGGAGAAAGAGCCATGTCGACGGCATCGTGGCTATGGTGAAGCGCCTCCAGAGCGAAGGCATCAGAATCGACGGAGTCGGCATCCAGGCACACTGGGGCCTCAACTACCCTGAGAACCACTACATCGACGAGGCTATCGACCAGCTCGCAGCCCTCGGTTTCCAGGTAAAGGATACCAAGGACGGAGCGGTTTGGAAACTTTAATATTCAGGTTCCTTTAAAAACTTCGTTTACCGGAAACATAGGGGTGAATTATAAAAAAACAGCTTTTGATAATGGTGTTTGGGAGCCAGATTATTCAGAAGCAAGTTTTATAAATGGTTTGTACCAGTATGTGCAAAAAAATCACACAGAATTTAATACAGATTTTGCGTTTACATGGAAATATAAATTGTTTGCAGCTACTGCAAAATATCATTCAAATTGGATAGATATTCCAGTACTTCAAAATAAACATGAAATTTCTTTTGATTTTTCTTTACAAAGTGAAGAAGGAAAGTGGGGAACATTGTTAAATACAACATATCTTCTTGATGCAACTGATAATAAACCTGTTATCAATCTGGAAGGATTTGTTCAGGCTTCTTCTGCAGTAAGAATCGTATTATCTGTAAATGATATGCTTAAACTCTTAGGTGCCGAAGAAAGAATATATGCAGGACAGTATATTTCAAACAGTGGAAATGCTGCTCTTCTTGTCAAATTTTTATTTTAATAATAAACTCTAAAAAACTGGAGGAACTATGTTAGAGACAATAAAATCTGGTGGATTGTTAATGATTCCAATTATTATTTGTGGAATTATTTCAACTTATATAATTGTGGAACGCTGCCTTTATTTTGCAAATATTAAGAAGCGCGATGAAAAATTGATTTTAGATGTAAATGCTTCGCTTGAAGTTGGTGATTTTGAAGCTTGTTCTGTTGCTTGTGCACAGGCAGATACACCAATGTCGCAGGTAATTAAAAAAGCTGTAGACAGTCGTCGTTATCAGGAATCTGATATTAGAGATTTGGTAGAAGCCGAAATGGATTTTGTTGTACCAAGATTTGAACATCTTCTTACACCTCTTGGAACAATTGCAAATATTGCAACTTTGCTTGGGCTTTTAGGAACAGTAACTGGTAACATTAAAGCATTTGGTGTTTTAGGTGCCGGCGGTTCAATGGGAGATCCAGCATTATTGGCTGGTGCAATTGCAGAAGCTTTGGTAACTACAGTTGCAGGACTTATCGTTTCAATTCCATCTGTTATTTTCCATAACTATTTTGTTTCAAGAGTAAACAGACGAATTGTAGAAATGGAAGCACATGTAACTTCAATTGTATTAAAATTAACAGGTAGAGTTAGATAATGAGATTAAAAAGCAGAAGAGGGTCAATTCAGCCAAATGTTGATATGACCCCAATGATTGATATTGTATTTCAGCTTATTCTCTTTTTCCTTGTTTCAACAACTTTTGCAATTTTACCGGGAATTAAGCTTAAGCTGCCAACAAGTCATACATCAGAAGGAACTTCTGGACAGGGAATAACAATTACCGCAAATGCAGATGGTCTGATGTTTTTTAATGATAAAGAAGTAACTATGGAAACTTTGGGAACTGAGCTTATAATGTTTGATACTCAAGATGTTAAAAAAGCAGAATTCCCTGTTTCATTAGAAGCAGATGCTGAAGTTACAAACGGAACAATCGTAAAGATTTTTGATATAATTCGTGAAAGTGGTTATGCCGTAATCAATTTAAGGACCGCTACAGAAAAATGAGTTCACAGCCTTTATTCGGACAAGATAGTTCTCCTCATAAAACAAGCAATATAATCAGTATTATTGTAACTGCTGTAATTTGGGTATCTTTTGGTGTTTCAAGTATTTTTATAACCATAAATACAAACATTCCAAAATATGAAGAAATTTATAAATATTCAACAAAGTAAAAAATTAAAAATGCAAAATTACTAAGTAAAGAGCTCGTTATTATCAAT
>CALAUH010000020.1 GCA_937892225.1 uncultured Treponema sp. | reverse complement strand
CAAGCACATGCACACGCGCAGGCACATCCTCCTGAACGCCCTCTGCCTCTAGCGTAACCCCTTGAAGATTCAGGTAATTCTCTTTTCTTTTTAGTTACAACAACATGAATAAAAGAATTTGGATTTTCTACGGATTCATAAATTCCTTCTTTTTTATATTTATAGGCTTCTTTATTATTATTCTTTGAAAGTATGACACGTTCTCTTAAAATCATACTTGCACCACAGTTTTTACAGGTTGATGAAATTTCTTTTCTCGGTGTACCGCATTTTGGACACATTGGATATAATTCGGTTGTATAACGTTTTATTTTTTTTGTATATGCAAAAGCAGAATTTTCGTTA
Organism: uncultured Treponema sp.; assembly: GCA_937892225.1. GTDB lineage: Bacteria > Spirochaetota > Spirochaetia > Treponematales > Treponemataceae > Treponema_D. The sequence continues at coordinate 3,180 of CALAUH010000020.1, read as the reverse complement.
TAAAAGATATAATTTTTGATTTTTATAAATAAAAAATAAAAAATAAGAAAAATAAATACAAAAATAATATTAATTGTTTCTTTATCTATATTGGATTCATCTGAAAAAGATTTAGTCTGATTAATAATTTCTTTATTTGAGTTAAAATTATATGCTGTGTTTGGATAACTAACTGAAATTTTAAATTTTTCATTTTTTAAAAGGGATGTATTCCAGATATAATATTCTTCTATATCATCTTCAGAAAGTGAATGTAAATTTAATAAAATTGATTCATCATTTTTTAGACAATCTTGACTTACTGAAATAACATTCTCTTTTTTCCATTTTATAATTAAATTATCTACATTAATATCTGTAAACCAGCCTGGAATATATTCATATATTGTTTCACCAGATTCTTCATTATATTTATATAAATAATCTTGTACCAAAATAAAATCAAATTCGACAATTTCGTCTGCGTAATAGGCACGGTCTAAATCGATTCGCAAATAAGTACCGTTTTTATTTAAATATGAAATTTTATTAATTGTAGATGATTGTTTTAAATAAGAAATATAATGCTCGTTTGGAATGCCAAATTTAATCCATGTAAGCGGACCTTCTGAATTTGAATCTAAAACTTTCCATTCTACGTGATAATTAAATTCGACAGAACCATTATTTCTAACTCTGGCAGTAATTTCGTAATCAAGAATTTCATCCAGAGTTTTTGCAAAAAGATTTGAAGGTAAGAGAACTGTAAAAATCAATGTGATGATAAAAAATACTTTTTTAGATCTAGTCATTTTTCTCTCCCTGTTTGTTTGCATTTCTAAAAGGACATTCTCCTGTCATTTTTGCAGAAAAATCTCGGTGTTTTTTACATCTTTCGCTGTTCCAGATGTCCTCCCAATATTCATTCAACATATTTCCAAGAGATTCTTCGAATAACCAGCTTTGACAAGGAACTACATTTCCGCCGGGGGTAATTGCCATATTACTTAAACAGGCTCCGCATGTTGGTGGATTCATATTGATTTCATCAAAAAATTCTTTTTCTATCCAGCCAGGTGATGTAAAATTGATTTCCATTCCGTTTTTATTACAAAAATCAACTGCATCTTTTAATACTTTTTTGATTTCTTCTTTTGAAAGCTGGAGTTGTTCTGAATCTTTTTTTGTTGCATTTCCAGTGATTATTAAACCTGAACAGGTAACGTATAAAACGCCTTTTTTGTGTAAAAATTCAAGTGTTTTAACATAATCAGAATTTAATTTACAAAGAGGAGTATTTATACTTAAACTTAAACCTGCTTCTACAGCATTTTCAATTCCGCTTACAGTTTTAGAATAACCGTCTGTTCCTACAAGTTCGTTATGTATTTTTTCATCAGATGAATAAAAAGTGATTTGAACGCTGTCTAAAGAAGCCTTTTTAAGCTGATTACAATAATCTTTTGTAAGTTTTATGCCGTTTGTATTTAATCTTGTTAAAAACCATTTAGAATAGTTAATAAGTTCTAAAAGGTCTTCACGCATTGTAGGTTCACCGCCTGTAAAAGTGATTTGAGGAATAAGTGAAAATCTACATTTGTCTATAATCATTTTCCACTGTTGGGTAGAAAGTTCGTTTTCTTCAGAAAGTTTTTGTCCCGCTGCATAACAATGAACGCATTTTTGATTACAATGCCAGTTACCGTCTTTTGTCATTGCGCTTACCATTAAATCCATACGGTGTGGGGCAGTCATAAAAGGAGCGTAATCACCAATATTCATATATTCAATTTGTGCATCAACAGGCTGTCTGTATGCAATTTTTGTAAAAGTATCAAGAATATATAAAATATCTTTGGAAAGACGTTTTTTTGAAACTAAAGTAAAAACTTTTTTTGTATTCCAGCATGTTTGATTGATTATTCTTTTTGAATCTTTTGAAGTAATTTCTTTTCCATCATATGTATTTATGACTTTAATAAATTCACAAAGTAAAATGGTCCATGAAATATTTACTGGAATTAAATCCTGACCGTTTAAAATTACAACACTTTTGCCATTTTTATCTGGAATCATGTGGATTCTTATAACTCCAGGACCTTCTGGATTTAATGTTGTATGTAAAACCTGATCAAAATTATTTTTTATGTATCTTTTTATTTTAAAACTTATAAACATATTTCTCCCCATGTTTTAAAGAATAGTTTATTTTAATATTAGATTTAAAACAGTTCAACAGAATTTGGAATTTAAAATAAAATTTGTTTTGGAAAAGATTTAAAAAAAAGAGACATTACCCATTACAAGAGGTAATAAGTAATGTCTTATTAGAATTAAAATTATTTGTTTTCTTCTTCGTCTTCTACAAGAACGATTTTTTTAGTTACAGTAACTTTTTCACCGTAGCAAGAGAACATTTTTTCTACAGAATCTTTGTTCATCTTTGGTGTAATAAGACTTACAAGTGGAACAATAATTAATCCGCCAACCATTGCAATTGCACCACAGTTGATTGGGCTCTTGATGAATGGAACAAACATATTTACAACTGTAAGTCCAACACCCCAAATAAAGTTTACCCAAATAGAAGCTTTTGTAATCTTCTTTGAGAATAAACCGTACAAGAATGGTGCTAAGAAAGAACCTGCAAGAGCACCCCAAGAGTAACCCATAAGCTGAGCAATGAATGTTGGTGGATTCAAAGCAATAATTACAGAAATTACGATAAAGAATACAATCAAAACACGCATTACAAAAAGAGTTTTCTTTTCGTTTGATTTTTTCATACATGTAAGTTTAAGCATATCCAAAGTCAAAGTTGAACTTGATGTAAGTACAAGTGATGATAATGTTGACATTGAAGCAGATAATACTAATACAACTACAACACCAATTAATACATCTGGAAGTTTTCCAAGCATTTCTGGAATGATGCTGTCGTAAATGATTCCACCGTTTGCTGCGTGAATTGCAGGAGAGTCGAACAAGCGTCCGAATCCACCAAGGAAGTAACAGCCGCCGGCAATGATTACAGCAAAGATTGTAGAAACGATTGTACCAGTTTTTACAGCTTTTTCAGATTTAATTGAGTAGAATTTTCCAACCATCTGTGGAAGTCCCCATGTACCAAGTGATGTAAGAATAATTACACCTAAAAGATTTAATGGGTCTGGACCAAAGAATGATGCAAACATTCCGTTC
>CALAUH010000019.1 GCA_937892225.1 uncultured Treponema sp. | reverse complement strand
AACCTTTTTCGCGACCACGCTGCACCTTACGGTGAATTACTCTTTTTGGACTTAATGGCATATACTAACTCCTTGCCTTTTTAGCAGGTTCAGCACCATCAGTCTTTTCAGCAGCCTGACGTGATGTACGTCTTGGCTTCTTAACAAGCTGACCAGCATCTTCATTATGATCTATACCATAGTTCATACCATTGTATACCCATACTTTAACACCGATTTTACCGTATGTTGTAGGAGCTGCGTATGTTCCATAGTCAATATCAGCACGAAGTGTATGAAGTGGTACACGACCTTCTTTGTGTTCTTCTGTACGAGACATATCTGCTCCGCCAAGACGACCACTAAGACGAACTTTTATACCTTGAGCACCTGCACGCATTGCATTGCTAACTGCCTGTTTCATAGCTTTACGGAATGAACCACGGCCAGCAAGCTGACGACCAATGTTCTGAGCGATTAAAGTTGCATTTAAATCTGCACGTTTAATTTCTTTAATCTTAATCTGAACTTTCTTTGTCAACTGTTTCTGGATATCAGCACTTATCTTTTCGATAGATGCACCTTTAACACCAATAATAACACCTGGGCGAGCTGTGTGAATTACAATTGTAACGCGCTGTGGATGGCGTACAATTTCAATTTCAGCTATATCTGCATTTTTACATTCTGGAAGTTCAGAAACTAATTTTCTGATTTTAATATCTTCAAGAACTAAATCTGCATATTCACGTGGATCTGCATACCAACGTGACTGCCATGTCTTGTTTACACCTAAGCGTAAACCAATAGGATTAACTTTCTGTCCCACTTTTTATTCCCCCGCCTTCTCGTCAACGATGACGGTAATATGACACATACGTTTTAAGAGCTGATCTGCACGACCACGTGCACGGAACCAAACTCTCTTAAGTCTTGGACCTTCGTCTACTCTGATTTCTTTAACGTAAAGCATATCTTCATCTAATTTACTATTCAAATTAAGTGCATTGCTAGCAGCAGATTTTAATGTTGAACTAATCAATTCTGCACCTTTCTGTGGCATATTAGCAAGAATAGCCATAGCTTCTGAATAAGACTTCTGTTTAATTACATTAGCAACTGGACGAACCTTAGTTGGTGATGCAATAAGGAATTTTGTAGTGGCTACATAACCTTTTTTCTCAGCCATAATATCCACCTATGATTAAGCCTTTCCGGCTGTTTTGTCTGAACCACCATGGCCATGGAAAGTACGAGTTGGTGCAAATTCACCAAGCTTGTGACCAACCAAGTTTTCTGTAATATATACAGGAATCCATGATTTACCATTATACACAGAAATAGTATTACCTACCATTTCTGGGATGATTGTTGAGCAGCGAGAATATGTTTTAATCATTTTCTTGTCTGCTTCTTTATTCATTGCCTGAACCTTTTTGTAAAGTGATTTTTCTACAAAAGGTCCTTTTTTAACAGATCTTGACACGATTATCTCCTCGCCAACTATTTCTTACGACGGCTAACAATAAATTTGCTAGTTGTCTTTCTCTTGTTACGAGTCTGGTAACCTTTACAAGGCTGTCCCCAAGGAGTAACAGGATTGCGTCCTTTACCAGCACCTTCACCACCACCAAGTGGATGATCAACAGGGTTCATAGCCATACCACGAACAGTTGGGCGAACACCCATCCATCTTCTGTGACCAGCTTTACCAAGCTTAACATTCATGTGTTCTTCGTTTCCTACAACACCGATTGTTGCATAGCATTTACCATTGATCTTTCTCATTTCACTTGAAGGCAAGCGAACGATTACGTAATCGCCTTCAGAACCTGCAATCATAGCACTAGCACCAGCAGAACGAACTAACTGTCCACCCTGACCAAGTGTCAATTCAATGTTATGAATTGTAAAACCTACAGGTATTTTGTTAAGTGGAAGTGCATTTCCAACTGTTGGAACTGCATTATCACCAGACATAATTTTCTGTCCTACCTGTAAACCTTTTGGTGCAATAATATATCTTTTATCACCATCGGCATAATAAACTAAAGCGATGTTAGCACTTCTGTTTGGATCATATTCAATTGTTTTAACTGTTCCAGGAATTCCGTGCTTATCACGTTTAAAATCTATATCACGATAGCGTCTCTTATGTCCGCCACCCTGATGACGTACAGAAATACGACCACCAGCTCCGCGTCCTGCATGAGACTTTTTACCTGACACTAATGTTTTCTCGGGTCTATCAGTTGTCAGTTCATTACGACACAAATCTACACGTCCACGTGTACCTGGTGTCATAGGCTTAAATACTTTAAGAGCCATTTTTTATCCCCTTAATTTACCTAAATCAAACACCTTCGAAAGCTGCGATTGTTTCGCCTTCTGCAAGACGAACGATAGCTTTTTTATACGAAGCTGTACGACCAGGTTTTCCACGAAGTCGTTTCATTTTTCCAAGCACATTCATTGTTGTGCAATCAACTACTTTTACTTTAAACAAGCGAGTTACTGCTTCTTTAATCTGAGTTTTTGTAGCATCTGGCTGAACGATAAAAACATATTTATTCTGTTCACGTAAAGCAGTTGCTTTTTCTGAAACAACAGGCTTAATAAGAATATCTGTGTAATTCATTATTTAGCCTCCTTATCTTCTGCATAGAACTTAGAAAGATTTGTTACTGCACTTTCAAGTACAACAACCTTTCTTCCGTAATACAAGTCATGTGCATTAAGACGATTGTATGAAAGGAATGTAAGGTTAGGAATATTTCTTCCTGCCTGTTTAATTTTTTCATCATCATCTTTTAAGATTAATACGGTTCTTTCATCTTTAGCAAAATTGTTAAGAATTTTAACTAAATCTTTTGTTTTACCGCTTTCAATTGTAAAATCTTCAACTACAACGAGTCTGTCACCCTGAGCATGTGAACTCAAGATTGTTTTCATTGCAAGTCTCTTTTCCTTTTTAGGAATTGAGTAGCTGAAATCTCTTGGTTTTGGTCCAAAAATTGTACCACCACCAACTGTTATTGGAGATTTTTTATCACCACGACGTGCATTACCTGTACCCTTCTGTTTATATGGTTTGTTATTTGAACCATGAACTTCAGAACGAGTTTTTGTGCAGGCAGTTCCAACACGTTTATTTGCTAATTCATTTGTTATAGCATAATAGATTACATCATCATTTACTGGAAGACCGAATACTTTATCATCAAGTGTGATTGTACGCAGTTCTTTTCCAGAAGTTGAATATACTTTCTTTTCCATATTCTATCTCCTTATTTCTTTACTGCGGACTTAACGATGAGAGTACAGTCCTTATTTCCAGGAACAGCACCACGAACCATAATTACTTTGAGTTCTGGATCAACTTTAACGATCTTCAAATTCTGTACAGTAATTCTTTTGTTTCCCATATGTCCAGGAAGCTTAATATTTTTAAAGCTGTGTCCTGGTGTAGTACATTCTCCTGTACCACCTGGCTCACGATGGAATTTAGAACCATGTGAAGCACGTCCACCATGGAATCCCCATCTCTTCATAACACCCTGGAAACCTTTACCTTTTGAAGTTGCAGTAACGTCCAAGAAACGTGTACCTTCAAAGAGTTCAAGACCAACAACATCTCCAATATTTACTTCTTTTTCGTAATTGCGGAACTCTTTCAAGTGACGCTTTGGAGTGATGTTTTCTGGGAATTGTCCGGCATATGCTTTGTTTGCTTTAGAAGCTTTCATATCATCTAAACCAAGAACAACTGCATCATAACCGCAATTTTCCTTTGTTTTTTTAGCAACGACAACATTAGGCTCGACCTGGATTACGGTTACTGGTGTCAGATTACCGCTTTCATCGAATATCTGTGTCATGCCAACTTTTTTTGCAATCAGACCTTTCATTCTGATATTCTCCTATAAAGTTTTGAAATAACAAAACTTTTTTTTATTAGGCCGCCATCCCAAATCCAGAGGGACCGTACCATTTATTTTTTTGAGCATTTCTGCTCATTTTACCCGAAGGTTTTTGCTCTAAAGAGCACCCCTATAAAAGGGATATCCCTGTAAAAGGGATTTTGCACTACTATGTAATTACTACTGTGTAATAACTACGTCTACACCGGCAGGAAGCTCAAGCTTCATTAAAGAATCCATAACATCCTGAGATGGATTCATAATATCAATAAGGCGTTTATGAGTGCGCATTTCAAACTGTTCACGTGATTTTTTATTTACGTGTGGTGAGCGCAAAACTGTTATCTTATTAATTTTTGTTGGAAGAGGGATTGGTCCTGAAACCTTTGCCCCAGCCTTCTGTACTGTCTGCACGATGGCTTTAGCACTCTGGTCGATCAGTTCTACATCAAATGCACGAAGTCTGACACGAATTTTTCCATTAGCCATTTTAATTTAACTCCTTTTTCAACACAAAAGGACTGATTTTAATCTCAGCCCTTTTGTTTGAAAAACTATTAACTATTCAATAATTTTTACAACCTGACCAGAAGCGATTGTGTGACCGCCTTCACGGATAGCAAGTTTAAGACCTTCATCCATAGCGATTGGGTGAATTAAAGTACCGATAACTTTAGCATTGTCGCCTGGTTTAACCATGTCTGTACCAGCTTCGAGATCGATAGTTCCTGTAATATCTGTAGTTCTGAAGTAGAACTGTGGGCGATATCCAGAGAAGAATGGAGAGTGACGTCCACCTTCTTCCTTTGAAAGAACGTAAAGCTGAGCTTCGAACTTTGTATGTGGTGTGATAGATGCTGGCTTAGCCAAAACCTGTCCACGTACAACGTCTTTCTTTTCAATACCACGGAGGAGGATACCAACGTTATCACCAGCCATACCCTGATCAAGAGTCTTCTGGAACATTTCGATACCTGTTACAGTTGTATCAGCTGTTGGGCGGATACCTACGATCTGTACTGGGTCGTTCATATTTACAACACCACGTTCGATCTTACCTGTTACTACAGTACCACGTCCTGAAATTGTGAAGATGTCTTCAATTGGCATCAAGAATGGTTTCTGATCATCACGAACTGGATCATCGAACCATGTATCCATAGCGTTTAATAATTCATCAATACAAGCTGTGTTAGCTGGATCAGAAGCTTCGTTTAAAGCTTTGAATGCAGAACCCTTAATGATTGGTGTTTCTTCAGAGAAACCATATTCTTTAAGAGTATCTTTTACTTCTTCTTCAACGAGCATTAACATTTCTTCATCGCCGTCGAGCATATCAACTTTGTTTAAGAATACGATGATCTTTGGTACACCTACCTGACGAGCGAGCAATAAGTGTTCACGTGTCTGAGGCATAACTGAATCTGGAGCAGATACTACGAGGATAG
>CALAUH010000018.1 GCA_937892225.1 uncultured Treponema sp. | reverse complement strand
CCATTTACCACCTTCAACAGGTAATGTAGCTACTCCATTTGCATCAGTAATATCTACTGGACAAAATGTCCAACCATTGATTTCTAATGTTTTACGATGTTCTTCTGTTGTATATCTTGATCCCTTATAATATGTATTTGTTTCAATAATTGTCGCTTCAGGTAATTTAGTATTATATAATTCCTTCACCCAAGGTCTAGGAATAATATTAGGTCCTTCAGCTTCCCCTGTATGCAATTTGATTGCAATTTTTCCTTCTAGCCCTTCTTGAATGCGATCATAGATCTTTTTTAATCCTTCTTCTGAAAGATCTCTTGTAAAGTAAACAACAGATTTAGTTCCAGTTCTTTGATCATAAGGAACATATTTATTGCCATCTTTACCAGGTACTGCGATTTTTTTCATGTCATTTTCCTCCTCAATAAAAAAGAATAATATGTAAAATAGCCCGATCGCTATTATTACCAAAAATTATGAAATATGTGCGTACACGTCTTTATTGATATATTTGATCAATGTATTACGAAGCTTCAGAACCTCCGGATTCTCAAACTGTGTCTCCCTTGTCGCACGACTTTCCTCCGGAATACTGCACTCATAGATCACATTGCTAGGTGACTGCCCAAGCACAAAGATTCGATTCGCAAGCAGAAGCGCCTCATCGACATCATGGGTAACAAACAGAACCGTTTTCTTCTGCTCTTCTTTAGACCATAACTCTATCAGCAGATCCTGGAGTCTTGCTCTTGTAACCGCATCCAAAGCCCCAAATGGCTCATCCATCAGAAGAATCGGTGGATCAACACTGAACGACTGGGCAATCGCACATCTCTGCTTCATACCACCCGAAAGTTCCTTTGGGAACTTCTTATATACATCATCCGGAAGCCCCACCTGTCTGAGTGCCTCCATGGCGATCCGCTTCAGCTCCTTTTTACTCTTATCCGGATAGCGCTGTTCCAAAGCAATCACAATATTCTCTCCTGCAGTCATCCAAGGAAAAAGGCCATAATCCTGGAAAACCACACCTCTTCTGAGGCTTGCCCCATCAAGCATTTTTCCATCCACAGAAATCGATCCCTCTGTAGGCTTCTCAAGACCTGCGATCAATCGGAGCAATGTACTCTTTCCGCAACCAGACTGTCCAAGAATACACACAAACTCTCCTGCGTTAATATCCATCTCTATATCTTTTAAAATCAGTTTTTCCGTTTCCTCATAAGCAAACGAAAGACTCTGAATCTGAATGTCGTGCATAAATATACCTATCCTTCCGTAAATGTATTCGAGATGCTTCGCTTGAATAGTTTCGCAAAAAAGAAACCCGGGATTTCGGCACACAAAAAATGCCAAAACCTCCGGGTTTCCAGCCAGTTTCAGTAAAAAACTATACTATTCAATTTCATTTACAATTTCACTTCGCTTAATCTAAGCTTTTCATTCTTATCGACCTGCACGATCTTTCCATTCTGAACAGTGATCGTCAATGAGCCAAACTCAAGACTAAGAAGCAATTTCTGTATCTTTTGCATCTCTTCATTTGTAAGTTTCTGCATATTACTTTCCCCCATCAATACTTTACAAACAAAGATTTTTGTTTCGCAAATCTAGTATACTTGCCCCGCCGATTAAGCTCCAATTGAAAACTCTGATAAACTTCCTGCAGTTATTGAGATTACCCTCAAAACATCAAAAAGCCCCGGGACTAGACCCAAATGTCCCAGGGCATATCAAATATTAGATATTATCTTTCCTCAAGATACGGAAGGATTCTCTTCGCAAGTTCAAGGACAGGGGCTGTCTGCAGCCAAACCTTTCCAGGACCTGTAAGCGTTGTGATCAATGTACCTTTTCCTTTAAAAAGCATAGAACGAGAATTACGTACAAACTGTACCTCATGTCCTACGGTAGCCTCCCAGGCTGCTGTATTCGCAGACTCAGCAATCAGCTTTTCCCCTGGAAGAAGTGTCTTCTCACAGAGCGAACCACGAATTTCAACAAACACACGGCCCTCACCTTCATACTGCTGGTACATGTAACCCTGCTGTCCATAAAGTGAACCGGAAATATTTGCCTGGAAAGTTTTACCATCCACTGTAGGCTCCGCGCAAAGAAAGATCGACTCCTGCGCTACAATTGGTTTATCAGGAGTAATGTTAAACACCTTGATCTTACCCGCACGAGTTGCAGATAAAGTCACCTCCTGATCATCCTCTAATGCTGTAAACTGTGACTTAAACACACTATTTCTCCAGGATCTTTCCTGCACGTGTAGCAGAAATAGTTATCATCTGATGATCTTCAACAGCTCTGAATGCTGCCGCAAATTCCTTGCTTCTCTTAAGGTAGTCCTTAAATGTCTTCTGCTCGCTCTGAAGTGATGTATCTACTGCAATCTTATCTGTCATCCAGCTCATTCCACCTTCATGAGTATAGATACTCTCGCCTTTATTAAGGCGAATTGTTACTGCCGGGCAAGCCTCGCCCCAAATTTCATAATTCATATGCAATATTCCTCATCTTTCTGACTGTGACCATTAACTGAGCTACGTAGTAAGATTGTCGCCGCCAATAGACGTACGAACTTCTTTCTTGAAACAATATCATCTTTTTTTGCCATTTTGAATGTCTGGCGAATTGCTGAAGGTCTGTCATGAATTATAAAAAGATTTTCATTCATGATTTTTCCTTCTTTTTGAGCACCAACGGCAATCATTTTTAAAAGTTCTACAGGATCCTCACCTCTAGGATCTTCATCTGCAAGAATTACAACATCACAATATTTTGCTGCAATCTGCCCCTGTAATGGACGTTTTGTTAAATCACGCTCTCCACCACTTCCAAAAAGTGCAAAAATTCTTCCGTTTGGAGAAATACGTTTTTTTATTGGTGGAAAAATTGTTTCAAAACTCGAAGGAGTATGTGCATAATCAACAATTACTTCAAAATCCTGACCTTCATTTATTACAGTCATACGTCCTTTTATTGGAGTAAGAAGCGGAACCTTTTGAGCAACTTCGTTGAACGACAAACCTGTAACACTACTTACTGCAGTAATTGATGCCATAAGATTATAAGCATTAAAAGCACCAGGAAGATTTGCCTGAACCTCAAAACAAGAGGTTTTACCATCTGTTGCAAAAGAAAGATTTTCGCCATAAAGAGAATTTTCTCCATCTGCAAGAACTGTAAATGATATTCCATCTGCTTTAGAAACGATATTCTGTGCTTTCATATATTTTACATTTGCAGGAATCTCTGGTAATGATATTTGAACATCATCATTTTCACTAGCAGCTTTTCCGGCTTTTCCCAAAGTTGTAAAACCATACACAGGACGTTTTGTAGCTGATGCAAAATATGCTGCAGAAGGATCTTCCAAACTTACAATTCCAATTGAATTAATTCTCTGCTTTTCACCAGCAATTGTTTTTACATGATTATGAGAATCTAATGCTCTAAAAAGGTTTGCTTTATCATTGCGGTAAGTTTCAAAGTTTTTATGAAATTCCAAATGTTCAAGAGTAACGTTCATAAAAACGCCGCAGTCAAAAAGAATATTTCCACAACGATTAAGTTTTGTACTCAACCCATGGGAAGAAGTTTCTACTACAGCATATTTACAGCCATTCTCGAGCATCTCATTTAAGTTTTTCTGAATGATTGGTGCTTCAGGAGTTGTCTGATGCTGTGGATTTGGAATTGCTTCACCGCCAAGTGAATATTCAACTGTAGAAATAAAACCTGCTTTTTTTCCACATTCACGTAAAAGCTGCCAGATAAAACTTACAGTACTAGATTTTCCTTCTGTACCAGTTACTCCAATTACAATAAGACGGTCACTGGGATTATCATAAAAAGCTGATGATAAAGGTGCCATTGCAAAACGGGCATCTGGTACATTAATAAGTGCAGGTGCAAATTTAGGAGTTTCATCAGAAATTGCATTATCAAGAGTACGTTTAAGTATGGCTTGTGCAATATCTTTTTGCTGTTCTGCAGAAAGTTCTCCCTGGAAAACAACTGCATTTGCTCCAGATAAAATTGCATCCTTTATAAAATTATTACCGTCAGTATGTGTTCCTGGTAATGCAAAGAAAAGTGAATCTTTAGTAACTTCGCGCGAATCAAATACAAGGTTTGATATTAAAATATTATTTATTTCAGATAAATCTGTAATTTTTGTTCCGTCAACTGCAACTACTGTGTTTGTAAATGCTGGAAGAAGCGTAGATAAAATTTTATTCATATTATCATTATAATAATTGTCTAATATTTAGTGAATAGCATTCTTTTGTTATAGAGCCACAGATTGAATTAATTCTGTGGCTTTTTTTTTAAATATGAGTAAAATATAAATTATGTTTGAAGTACGTGTAGAAGCTGATTTTGCTGCAGCTCATTTTTTAAAAGATTACAATGGTAAGTGTGAAAATTTGCATGGTCACAATTATAAAGTTTATGCTCATGTTCGCGGTTCTAAATTGAACGAAGGCGGAATGCTTTTAGATTTTACAAAATTAAAGGGAGCATTACGTTCTGTTTGTAAACAGTTAGATCACACAAATCTTAATGATAAAGACGTTTTTGAACAAAATCCAAGTGCTGAACGAATTGCAATGTATATTTATAATGGCATTATTTCAGAGTTAAAAAAAGAAGGACTGGATTTATCATTCCAGGAAGGAAAAACTGAACCAGTCCTTTTTGCAGTTGATGTGTTTGAAACTGACACAAGCCGTGCAAGATATTCAATCGACTAAAGCTGATTAAAATCTTACAGGAACAGAAAGTTTTTGTAAATCTTTTTTAATTCCATCTACAGTGTAGCCCATTGTGTGTACCATTGATGCAATTAAGGCTGCATCAGCTTTACCTTGTGTAAGAACGTCTGCAAGATGCTGTGGAGTGCCGCCGCCACCACTGGCAATTACAGGAACATCTACATTTTCAGAAATCATTTTTGTTAATTCAATGTCGTAACCAGTTTTCATTCCGTCTGCATCCATTGAATTTAATACAATTTCGCCGGCTCCAAGACTAACACCTTTTTTTGCCCATTCAAGAGCATCAAGACCTGTGTCTACACGACCGCCATGAATTGTTGTTCCGTATCCGCTTGGTTTTGTAGGATCTTTACGAACATCCATTCCAAGTACAATACACTGGTTACCAAAAATACGTGCACCTTCAGTAATAAGGGAAGGATTTTTTACTGCAGGACTGTTCAATGAAACTTTTTCAGCACCTGCAAGAATTGTGGAACGGATATCATCAATTGTATTAATTCCTCCACCAACGCAGAATGGAATAAATACTTGTGAAGCAACTTTTGAAATTAAATCAAGAATTGGTCCACGACCGCGTGCAGAAGCAATGATATCGTAGAAAACCAGTTCATCAACCCCCTGGCGGTAATATTCTTTTGCCATTTCTACTGGGTCACCAATATCAACATTATTCTGGAACTTTACACCTTTAGTGGTGCGTCCGTCTTTAACATCAAGACATACAATTACACGTTTCTTAAGCATTGCAGAAATTCTCCAAAATTTTTAATCCAGGTTCTCCGCTTTTTTCTGGGTGGAACTGGCAGGCGAAAATGTTTCCGCTTTGAATTACGGCTGGAACTTTAATTCCATAATCTGCAGTTGCTTTTACAACATCCTGATTTTCGGGGCAGATTACATATGAATGGACAAAGTAGAAATCTGCATTCTCTGGAACATCTTTTAAAATAGGGCAGTCGCCGTTTTTACGTTCAAGATTATTCCATCCCATGTGTGGAACTTTTATTTCTTTTTCAAGAGAAGAATCAATCTTGTAAAAATGATTAATTTTTCCTTTTATAAGACCAAGGCAGTTTGTATCACCTTCTTGTGACCAGTCAAAAATAATTTGAGAACCAAGACAGATTCCAAGAAGCGGTTTATTTTGAGATGCCCATTCTTTTAGAAAATTATCAAATCCTGTTTCTTTAAGCTGTTTCATAGCGTAAGCGGCATCACCAACGCCCGGGAAAATGATTTTATCACAATTACGTAAATCATCTGGATTTTTAGAAAGGATAAAATCAATATTCAAACTTTTTAAAGCACGTTCAACACTTGTAATGTTACCGGCATTATAATCTACAATTCCAATCATAAGTAAAAGTATAATATGAAAATTTAATAGTGAAAAGTATTTATAAATTAAAAATTAATGATATAATGATTTTAAGAGGTATTAGAGATGAGAAAAATAAAATCTTTATTGGTAATTTCTTTTTTAATGATCGGAAATTATCTTTTTGCAGCAGGCAGTTCTTACATAAAAATAAGTAATCCTTCTAATGGTGATTATGCATATGCTTATAATGATACTATTAAGGATGTAAAATTTCAGTTTACTGGTTCAGTTTCTTCGGACTGTGTTTCTATTCGTGCTTTGTGGTCACCAAAAAGTTTAAAAGTGCTTGAAGAATATCTTGTAAATGGAAAGAAAAATCCTGGTGAATCAAGTGTAATTGATGATTTTGTATTAAAAGCATACAAAAAAGGTTCTTCAGAATTTATTTATAATGTATCTGGAAGTTTAGATAATTTAGTTTATGGTTCAAACTTTTATAAATTCGTTGCAACTTTCAGTGATGGTTCAATAAAGATTTGTGATTTTGAATATTATGTATATCAGGGTGGAATGGGAGAAAAAGCAAAACCTGTAATTTATCTTTATCCTGTAACAACACAAGAAATATCTGTTAAAGTTGAACCAGAAGGTGGTGTAACAGAATCTATTCCTGAATATGGAAAAGGATGGAAAGTAACTGCAACTCCAGAAGGTGTAATTACAGATTTAGCAACAAAAGAAGAATATCCATATTTATTCTGGGAAAGTAAAGATAATGGAAAAGATATTAATTTATCAGAAGGATTCGTTGTAGAAACTAAAAAATTACAGAAATTCTTTGAAGAAAAATTAGCTGTTTTAGGACTTAATGAAAAAGAAATCGCTGATTTTACAGAATATTGGGTACCTGAACTTCAGGGTAAAAAAGGCGTTTTGAGGATGGAAAATTATATGAGAGTGTGCATAAATTCTGTGATATTGAAGTTCTAAACGATGAAAACGGTAAACCTTATACTAATGTTGATGGTATAGAAGATATATCTATATCTCATGAAAAAGAATATACAATTGCATCAGGCTTAACTGAAGGAAAACATACTGTTCAAGTATTAAAAAGAACTGAAAGTGCAGATAATACTACATCAGTTAAGAGCATTAAGACTGATG
>CALAUH010000017.1 GCA_937892225.1 uncultured Treponema sp. | reverse complement strand
GTGTAGAAAAAGGTGATGAAAAAATTGTTGCTGCTATGGAGAAGAGATTGAACAAAGAAACAAATCCGTATATTGCAATTCCAATTTATAAATATTTAATTTCATTGAATGATAAATCTATAAATGATTATTTGATTAAAACTTATAACAAAAATAAGAATAAATATCCGGATTGGACATTATATCAATTTGACAATTTAATTAATTCCATTAAATAATTAAATAAACTACAACTTTATTTCCTTTGCTAATTTTTCGTGTATAATTCATAGAAAGGAATAAAAATGAAAAAACTTGGTTTAATTGGCGGAACTGGTCCGGAATCTACTTTGGTTTATTATAAGGAAATTAATCGTCGTTTTAATGAAAAATGTGGTGGAAAAGCGTTTCCTGAACTGGCAATTGAAAGTGTTGATTTAATTAAGGCACTGAATTTGGTAAAAAATGAAAAATATGACGAACTTGCATCTTATTTGAGTGAGCGTTTGAAGAATCTTGAAAAAGGTGGTGCTGAGGTTGTTGCATTAACGGCGGCAACTATGCATGTTGTCTTTAAAAAATTGCAGGAGTTTGTGGAGGTGCCTTTTATTAGCATTCCAAAAGCGGCAAGTGAATATGCTGTACGAAAAGGTTATAAAAAAGTTGGGCTTTTGGGAACAATTTTCACAATGGAAAAGGATTATCTTAGCAAAGCATTTTTGCAAAAAGGAATTGAAGTTGTTGTTCCTTGCAAAGAAGATCGCGAGTTGGTAAATAATCGCATTGCAAATGAACTTGAATATGGCGTTGTAAAACCTGAATCTGTTGCTGATTTAGTAAATGTTATCAATAAAATGAAAACAGAAAACGGAATTGAAGCAGTAATTTTAGGTTGTACAGAATTACCGTTAGCATTGAATAAAAATAACTGCCCGGTTGAACCGCTTGATATTATGGATATTCATATTGATAAATTGGTGGAATTAATTAGTGAATAAACAGACTTATTTGCAAACGTATCTTCAATCAAAACTTTCTCTTGATAAGGAAACTGCCTTGCAATGTGCGTCTTTATTTTCATTTTGTGAATATACAGCTGACACACAGATAATTCGGATGGGCGATGTGGCTGATTCAATGCAACTTGTTTTACAAGGACTTGTCCGTGCTTATTACATTGATGAAAATGGCACTGAAGTTACAAAGTGTTTTGCAAAAGAAAATGAATGGTGCGGATTTTACAGTTATCTTTCGGAAGAACCTTCTCCATTTTTTGTTGAAACTTTAGAACCAACTGTAACTGCAAAAATTAAAACTTCTGACATCAAAGTTTTAGCTTCCACTTCTGCTGCAGTGCAGAAAAAGGTTTCTGAACTTGTAAACAAGGCATTTTTAAGTGTAGATAAAAAATCCTACGACTTTGCAAATAAAGAAGCAAAAGATCGATATTTGGAATTTGCAAAAGAAAACCCGGAAATTATCTGTCGGGCAAAACAGGAACATATTGCCTCATATCTTGGAATTACACCAAGTTCATTAAGCAGAATTAAACGTGAATTATAGAAAACTCATTTCTTGTCATATGACAATTACTCTATAAAAAAATGATGATAAAATTTGGGCAAATTACCTAAAAGGAGTTTTTATGGTACAGGCTTTATTATCATTATCACTAATTATCACGAGTCCAAGTTTTACAAATGACGGAGAATTACCAGTTCAGTTTACAGGTTTTGCCGAAGATTTTTCCCCGGAACTTAGGATTGAAAATCTTTCTCCGGATGCAAAATACCTTGCAATTGCATTTTGTGATGAAGATATGCCACTTTCAAAAGAATACTGCCACTGGATTTGCTGGAATATTCCTGCGACAAATGTTATTCCACAAGGTATTCCTGCTGGTGAAAAAATTACGGCACCATTTAATGCAGTTCAGGGTGTTGGTTACGGACGCCATAAATACCGTGGACCAAAGCCACCTTTCCGTTCAAAACATTATTACCATTTTATAGTTTATGTATTGGATTCAGAATTGGATTTACCATCATCAGCAAGATTTAAGGATTTTAATAAAGCGCTTGAAGGTCATGTTTTACAAGAAGGTAGAATCAGGTGCTGGTATAAGAAATAAACTATAACTTTATTTCCTTTGAAAGTTTTTCGTGTATAATTAAATTATGAAACTCAAAAAACTTTCAATCGCAGACAAAGAAATTATCAAACCGTTTTTTACGGATGTTTTTACAAAAGAACCTTGGAACGATGACTGGAGTGATGCGGCTCAGTTGGATGCGTATATTACAGATTTATGCGGAAATGTAAACTCGCTGACTCTGGCTCTTTATGATGCTGACGAAATGGTTGCGCTTTCTATGGGCTACATTAAGCACTGGTACCGCGGAACTGAATATATTATCAACGAATTGTGCGTAAAAACTGAAAAGCAGCATCAGGGAATTGGAACTGAGTTTATAAATCAGATTGAAGAGTATCTTAAGGCAAATGATTTGAAGGCAATTTATCTTCTTACGGAGCGGACTGTTCCAGCCTATAATTTTTACAAAAAGAATGGATTTTACGAATATACAGACACTGTTGCATTTGCCTGGGCGTGGGGAAAAGATGACAAATAAGGAAATTTTACAGATTGCAATGCAGCAG
>CALAUH010000016.1 GCA_937892225.1 uncultured Treponema sp. | reverse complement strand
AGCTGTAATTAAAGCAGTAGATGATAATCAGGATTTATTGCGTTATTGTGTTGCTTCTGCCGGAAACGACCATCGTCTTGGCGCAAATGAAGCTCCTCCAGCAATTATGTCTATTTATGTTGGTGATGAACTTGAAGCAATTTTACAGGCAATTAAAGACGGTAAAAACTACGACGGTAAAAAAAGCGGTAAAATCAATATTGGTGTTGATGTTCTTCCTTCAATTCCAAAGGATTCTACAGACCGCAACCGAACTTCTCCATTTGCATTTACTGGTAACAGATTTGAATTCCGTTCTGTAGGAAGCGCTCTTTCAATCAGCGGACCAAATACAATCTTAAATGCAATTTTAGCAGATACTTTGCGTAAATACGCCGATGAACTTGAACAGTCAAAAGATTTTGACAACGATTTACAAAAGCTCATTAAACGAGAAATTACAGCACACTGGCGAATTTTGTTTGATGGTAACGGTTATGGCCAGGAATGGATAGAAGAAGCTGAAAGACGCGGCCTCAAAAATTACCGTACAACTCCAAAAGCAATTGAGCATTACATGGATAAAAAGAATGTCGATTTATTCGAAAGTCTCGGCATTTATACCCGCGAAGAAATGCAAAGTCATAACGAAATTAAGCTTGAAAAATATTGCCAGGTTATCAATATCGAAGTAAATACAATGATAGAAATGGTAAACCGCGATATTCTTCCATCGGCTTTCAAATACATGAATCTTCTTGCAGATACAGAATTTAAAATGCAGCGAGTTTTAACTCTTTGTGATGCCGGTCTCAACATGATGAAAAA
This sequence comes from uncultured Treponema sp., assembly GCA_937892225.1. Classification (GTDB taxonomy): domain Bacteria; phylum Spirochaetota; class Spirochaetia; order Treponematales; family Treponemataceae; genus Treponema_D. Next base: position 1,275 of record CALAUH010000016.1, on the reverse strand, counting down.
ATTCAATACACTCATAAATGACCTTGCTCACGAATCAGAAAAACTCGGCCAGCTCCACGAAGAAGTAAAAGCAATTCCAGATCTTATGAAAAAAGCTCACGGATACGCAAAAAAAATTCTTCCACAAATGGAAATTGTTCGTTCAATTGGCGACCAAATAGAACCACTTTTGGGCCAGGAATACAAACCTTTCCCAAGCTACGAAGATTTGCTTTATTCTGTGCAGTAATTTTCTGTAAAAAAAGTATATTTATTTTGTAAGACTATCGACCCATTTTTGCATTAGGATGCCGAACGCAACTCCAACATTCAGCGATGCTTTTAGTCCTTTCATTGGAATTGTAACGCGACCATAAGTGGCTTTTTTGAGGGCTTCTGGGCTTACTCCTAATTCTTCAGAACCGATTATACAAATGCCTTTTTCAGGAAATACAAATTCATTAATAGGTGTACCGCCTGTTTCGAGGGCGAAAATTGGAACATCATCTGGTAAATCATCTAAACATAAGCGATTGTAGCCCATAGTTTCAATACAGCCCATTCCACTGCGAATAGCTCTTGGCTGCTGAGGATCAACACAACATGGAGAAATGTAAACTTTTTCAGCACCCATTGCTTCGGCACTTCTAAAAATAGAGCCAATATTAAAAGGGGAACGAATATCTTCAGCATAAACTGCAACGCCAGGGAAAAAATCTCTTTGGCGAACAGTTCCATCTTCGTTTGTCAAAGAAGGATGTGGTGCAATAACTAAATCCCATTCGGCAGGAAATGTACCAATAATTGCTAAAAGATGATTTCTTGCACAATTACAAAGCCGCAATTCATCAATCGGATTTTGATTCAAAAGTTCAGTTAATTCAAATGCTGCTGCCTGAGGAAGTTTTGGGTCTTTGAGTAAAAGTTTTGTGAGCTCTTTTATATATTCGCTGCGTGGAATATTAGTAAAAGAATATTCGGTACCTTTTTCGGCAATTCCGTTAATATCTCGTTCAAGTGCACCAAAAGTAAGTGCTAATTTACGACGTTTTTGTCCGCCTTCAAGTTGAAAAAGTTTTCCAGGTTCAATCATTTTTTAGTACGCATTTTTAACAAAGTCGAAAATATCATCAGTTGTCATACTTCTAGGAAGTTTTGTTACAATATCAATTGAAGAAACATCCTCTACAGCTAAAGATAATTGTTCAATAGAAAGCTGTAAATCTTTAAGACGAGTTGGAAGATTGTATTTAGCAATTTTTTGGCGGATATAATCAACAAACTGTCTGATAGCTT
>CALAUH010000015.1 GCA_937892225.1 uncultured Treponema sp. | reverse complement strand
TTCAAATTATTTATTTCATTATTTAATTCTTCTTTTTCTTTATTTATATTTTCTAATTTTTCATTTAATTCTTTATTATTCTTTTCTATTTCACTTACTTTTTTATTTAATTCTTCATAAGTTAAATCTAAATTATGATATTTGTCTGTTAATGCTTTTAAGTCTGAATAATCTTTTATTTTATCTTTAAGTTCAATCTGTACTTTATCATCAATTGAATCAAATAATTTCTTAGTTTCTTCATCAGCATCATTTAAAATCTGAGCTGCCTTTTTAGAAGCCTGAGAAAGGATTTCATCATCAATTACTTTTGTAGAACGTATTTCTTCCATAATTAAATATTTATTCCAACAGCCTGACGGATTGCTTCTGACAAAGATTTTTTATCTTTAGCTTTTCCGTTCAAACCTGGAACCTCCACAATAAGAGGATACTTTCCTGTTTTCTGCCACTCAAATTCTTCTTTTTCAATTAATCTTGCAGCGTCTTCCGTAAGAATCAAAATTCGAGGTAAATTTTCAACAGGAATATCAGCTTTTCCTGTAAACCTGTTAAAAGCTTCCAGAACTTCTTCTCTTGTTTCAGCAACAGTTCCATCAAGACCAGTCAATTTAAAAGCAAGAACAAATTCGCGGCTTCCAATTGTATAAAATGACATATTACAAAACTAAAATCAAAACTGCTATTAAAGCACCCCAAAGACAGATACCTTCTGCAAGACCAACATAAGGAATTGCCTTACCTGATAATTCTGGATTTTCACTCATAGCACCCATTGCAGAAGCACCAATTCTTCCTACAGCCATTCCACCGGCAATACAAGCTAATCCAACAGCTAATGCTGCAGAAAAATACTTAACTGCCTTCATAACAGCTTCACCTGGAATTTGAACAGCATTTCCAGAACTTTCTTGTGCAAAAATTGCTGCACAACAGGCAACCATAACAGTTAAAATTCCAATAATTCTTTTTTTCATAGAATCACCTCTTAATTATTATCAAATCTAAATGGTTCAAACTCTTTACCAGTCTGAGTAAAGAATCTGGAGAAAAATTCATAATATTGTAAACGTACAGTCTGTATTGCAACAATCATACCTTCCAAAGCAACAATAATTGCATTACCGACAATTAAAATCAAAAGTCTTGCTATTATATTTTCTTTACTGCACATATTAGTTAAAGTAAAAATCATATAATCCAAGACTGCATGAGAAAGTGCAAAAGCACCAACCCTTACAAAACTTATAGTGTTAGATAAAAATCCAGATAAAACTTCTATAATTTCAACTATTCCTGAAATTATAAAAATACCAAATCCGTTTTCAAAAACAGGTCGTTCACCAGTCATAAGACGTTCAAAAGGTTCTGCAAAAGCCGCAAAAAATAAAGTTAGTCCTAAAACTATCCAGTCGTAAATTGCAATTGAATGTTTTAAAAGAACAATTCTTAAAATAAGGGCAATTGTATACCAGAAGAAAATTGTACCGGCAAGACCATTTTTACCGAACAAAACCTGATCATATCTTTTTAATTTAAGATTATTTATTATATTAATAATAAGACCAATCGAAATGATTATAAATCCAATTGCAATTGCCACACCAAATAACCCGAACATTGTTTTTATAGAATCCGGATCTGATGAAGGCATGATTTTTAAAATCGGTGCATGAGGTTCTCCAAATAATCCAGTTACCCAATGTGCAAACGGTTCAAGAAGCGATTCATTTGAGAAAAACTCTCCTGTCAATAATCCCATTACAGATGATGTAATACCGATTGTTATAAAAATAGGAGCAAATTTATTCCAGCCACCGACTTTTAAAATCTTTTTTGACATAAGAATTCCAAGAAGAACAAACACAAGGCCCTGTCCCAAATCACCAAACATAATGCCAAATAAAAGTGTAAAGAATATTGCAACAAAAGGTGTCGGATCTATTGTTCCATACAACGGTGAACCGAAACTAAAGACCATTCTTTCAAAACTCTTCAAGAATTTTTTATGTTTAAATTGAACAGGAACTTTTTCTTTACCAGATAATACTTCTGGAATTTCACGAGGGTCATAAACTTTTTCTGCTATTCTGTTTTCTGTAATTTTATCTAAATCTTTTAAAAAGTCAGTATAATCATCTTTAGAAATCCAGCCGGTAATTTTATATGTTAATTCCGTTGATTCAAGTTTCTCTTTTACATCAGAAATTTTTGAAGAAACAAGAAGTTTATTTAATAATAAATAAATTTCATCTTTATTTTTATCTATATAATATTTCTTTTCTTCTTGAGTTTTTCCCTGATTTTCTAAATCACTTCCAGATATTTCATCCAAATGTTTTTTAAATTCATCAAAATCTGATATAAATTTATCTGCCTTTTGCAAATCCTCTTCTGTTACTAACGCAATTTCTTTTAAGGATTCATTTTGCAAAGGAATTTCCAAATAAGAACAAATCATATTCAGACTGTTATAATATTCTTTTTCTTTATTAGGATTAGAAATATCTTTATTTTTTTCTTTATTAAAATAAAACTGAAACTTTTTAGAAGTTCCAATATATTTAATAACATTATCAATATCCTGTTTGAGTACTATTAATTCAATTAATTTCATTAAAGCTATCTTTGCCATTTTCTACCTCTATCCAACAATGCCACAAACGTTCATTGCTTCTACTGAATTAATATTCAATCTTAAACTTTCCACTGCAGTTCTAATATAATTCAATTCAGAACTTTTTATCTTAAACCATGCAACAAAAGCAACAGTTGATAAAGAAAATTTATGAAATGTATTAAAAGCGTTTTTTTGTTTTACAACAGAATATTTATTTTCTATCCACACAGGATCAATCTTCCATTTTTTACCCGCAATTTCAGGATTTAAATATTTTGCATATTTCCAGTTTTTCCAATCATCATATTTATCTATATGATAATTTAAAATATCTAAAACCGGAGAAGCAATCGGATCATTTCTATCTGGACCTTCAGTTACATAAAAAAGATTATTGATTATTTCATCTTTTGGCATTTCATAATAAACCATAAGCCGTAATGCCCAGATAATATTTTTCATTATAAATTCATCTAAAAATAACTGACGATGAGCTTCTTTTTCATCTCCATCATAATTTTCTATCTGTTTCCATAAATCTTTAACATGATGTAAATCTAACTTAAATTCAATTTTTCTCTGTTCATGTAATTCAGGAATTTTATTAAGCCATTCATATTCGGATTTGTCAGTTACTGATTTAATATCTTTCCAGTTATTAATTTTTAATTTAGAAAATGGATCAGGGCAAAATTCAGTTCAACAAACAGCTAGTGATAAATCAATAGAATATGATAATGATTATTACACAATTCCACAAGAATATGCTGATAAAGTAGGAGCTATTGGAAAAGATAGTTTTACTGCAAACGGAAATTCAATTGCAGTGGGATTACTTTCATCCGCATTTGGCCGTGGTTCTATGGCAATGGGAGAACGTTCACACGCTGAAGGAACAAAAAATGCAGCTATAGGTGCAAACGCACATTGTGAAGGCAGTGGTTCTTGTGCCGAAACAGAAAACACACATGCTGAAGGAATGTATACTTATGCAAAAGGAATCGCCTCACATACAGAAGGATTTAAAACCAAAGCAGAAGGGCTACGTTCACATGCAGAAGGCGACAATACAAAAACCATAGGACAAGCCACTCACGCTGAAGGCAGTAATAGTATTGCAACAGGAGCTTATTCACATGTTGAAGGACAATATTCTGAATCAATAGGCATTTCATCGCATGCTGAAGGCTCAGAAACAACTTCGTCAGGACGTTCTTCTCATGCTGAAGGAAGTAACACCACATCAGAAGGAGTAGCTTCGCATGCAGAAGGTTCAGGAACAAAATCAAGTGGAGCAAATTCGCATGCTGAAGGTAGTAATACAGAATCATATGGAGATAATGCACATAGTGAAGGTTATACAAATAAAGCATACGGTGTGTTCTCACATACAGAAGGTTATAATACCTATACAGGAAAACGAGAATTTACTGTTGATAGATATAATATTGATAAGCCAACACCTCCAGCTCCACCTGTACCAGAAGGTACTAGATGGCAATTAAAAGATGTCATTAATATTGCTGATGATGGTGCATATCAAGGTCAATTTCAAATTGTAAATAATGATACGGTATTTAACTATATTGTAACCAATGCTGCAAATGGAACAATTAACTATCAAGTTGGTAGATGGTGGTCTCAAGCAACCGATATTCAAGTATTTAAGAATGGTGCTTGGCTAAATAGTAGTTATAAAACTGTGTATGTTCAAGCTACAACCGATGCTTTAACTGCTTGGTTAGAGGCTAATAAAAAACCAGATGTTCCTCCAGTAATAGTTTATGCTTCAAGTGGACATGCTGAAGGATATAAAACACAAGCAATTAAAGGTGCTTCTCACGCTGAAGGAAATAATACTGTTGCTGCAGGTTCTTGTTCTCACGCTGAAGGTTGGTTAACTGAAGCAAATGGTGAATTTTCACATGCAAGTGGTAAATACACAACTGCAAATGGATATGCTCAAACAGTTGTAGGAAAGTACAATGTTGCTAAAGGCGATGACGTATTATTTATAGTCGGTAACGGTAGTAATCGAGATAGTTTTTCAAATGCCTTTGAAGTTTATACAGACGGACATGCAGAAGTTAAAACTACAGGAAATACAAGCAATTCAGTTGTTACAAAAGGATATGTCGATAATAAAAGTGGTGGTACAAAATG
>CALAUH010000014.1 GCA_937892225.1 uncultured Treponema sp. | reverse complement strand
AAATCTACACATGTTATCCACAACAATCGATTTTATTGAACACATTGAGCTACACAGCGAAGCACAAGACAACAACACTGAACAAGATATTTAACAACAGTATTTAACACACTGAGAGAGATAACACCAACATAAAAAATTTTTCTGGTTGATACTCTCATAAATCCAAAATCTACACATGTTATCCACAACAATGAACACACTGAACAAGATATTTAACAACAGTATTTATTTAACTGACCTTAATACTATAATAAATAAAATTTCCTGTTGGTCTATCTCTATAAACCAAAATCTACAGATGTATTTTTATAAAAATGATATCGAACAAGATATTTAACCCAGGAACCAAAAAAATTTATTAACCTTAGTCAATTCTTTTAAAGTATTTGTTTTTATAATCTCTCTTTTTACCTGTTTGGTTTGATAATCCTGATTTTCTGCCTATGAATTCAGAACCTTCAACCTCTGTTTATATACTTCATATTTAATTCCATTTTTATCTGTCATTATGTCAAATTGTTCAACATGTTCAACAGTTAAAAATTTGATATAAACGTTTTGTTTATCGATGCATTTTCCAGAGATGTCAACACATTGAATTCTCTTTTTATGAATTGAACCAGCAACGTTTATTTTATAAATTTCAATCTGTTGACCGTTATATTTTGCATTTATTGGCTTAAAATCTATTGTTAAAGGTTCGTTTATGTATTTGTTCCATAAATCAGAATATGTTTTATAATCTTCAATAGTTAAGGTTTGTTGTTGAATTTATTGAAAATAATTTTTCACAGAGACAAGACTTAAGAAAATTTTTATTTTTAACAGGACTGAGGCAAGAGCTAAAAAAATAAATTGTTGAATGTTGTTTTTAAGGGTTGTCTATTCATAAATCTTATATTGTTCCTCGATGTTGTTAAGTATATTTTTAAGAGTTATCTTATTGCCTTGATTGTTGTAAAGTTGTCGAATTTGCATTTGGTCGAGTTCGGTATCTGTATGCATGTAAGCTTTAAAAACTAATTCCACAGAATTGTTATTTATTTGGACAACATAGTTATCATTTTCATAAATTGTTATTTTTGGTTCTTTGTTTGTAAATGATTCCCATGTTGGTTGATATCTTAAATTTTCAGTTTCCATTTAAAACGTTTTAAAATATTGTTTTGAGTGTTTAAAAAAAAAATATTATTTAATGGTTATAAATCAAAGTTGAAAAACATGCATGTCGACAACTTAACACCATGCAATTTATCACAATCGCCAAATCTACACATGTTATCCACAACAATCGATTTTATTGAACACATTGAGCTACACAGCGAAGCACAAGACAACAACACTGAACAAGATATTTAACAACAGTATTTAACACACTGAGAGAGATAACACCAACATAAAAAATTTTTCTGGTTGATACTCTCATAAATCCAAAATCTACACATGTTATCCACAACAATGAACACACTGAACAAGATATTTAACAACAGTATTTATTTAACTGACCTTAATACTATAATAAATAAAATTTCCTGTTGGTCTATCTCTATAAATATATTTTCATGCTGCGCTAGGACTGAAGGTCCTTAAATTCAACAACATTTAAAAAAATTGTTCAACCAGAAATTTTAAAAATGTTTTCACCTTACTCCCTTTTTCCGTCCGTTCTATACATTTATTTAACTCAACAAGATATTCAACAACAGTAATTTATTTAACTGACCTTAATACTATAATAAATAAAATTTGCTGTTGGTCTATTTCTATAAACCAAAATCTACAGATGTATTTTTATAAAAATGATTCCATTGAGCTACGCAGCACAGCACAAGATATTTAACAAGAGTATTTATTTAACAACAACACTGAACAAGATATTTAACACAGGAACCAAAAAAAATTATTAACCTTAGTCAATTCTTTTAAAGTATTTGTTTTTATTTCTGTGTTAAGTCTCTTTAATTGTTGGAAGTTCATTTTTAAGAAAATAAAAACATATTTTAAAAAATAAAAAATCAAAAAATAATTTTTCAAGGTTCATTAATAACGGACGGAAAAAGGAAGTAAGGTGAAAAGATTTTTAAAATTTCTGAGATATAATTTTTTTAATTGTTGTTGAATTTAAAGACCTTCAGTCCTAGCGCAGCATGAAAAATTATTTTTCATAGAGACATGACTTAAGGAAAATTAAATTTTTACAGAGACCAACCATGCAAGATTTTACAAAATATTTATTTCAGAGACCTGACCTAAGAAAATCAACAAAATACACGAGACCAACACAGCAACACAAAACCACACACCGACCAAAATAAATCGGATGAAAAAACATCTTCCATCTTCCATCTTCCACCCTTAAAAATACTTAAATTTTAATGTTTGAAAATATAGCATTTTTATGCGTGAAATTTTCATCCTCCACCCTTTAAAAAATTATATCTCTGAACATTTCAACAGCTTAAAATTTAGGGGTAGAAGATGGTGGAAGATAAATTTGTGGGAAATCATATTTTAAAATATATACTTTTTAAAACACTGTTAAAAATAGTAAATTAAAACGTTTATAAACCTCAATTTTTTAACAGCTGTTATTTTATTTTAAAAATGTATCTTCCACCCCTAAAAAATGACATCTTCACACCTCTAAAAAATGACATCTTCACACCCCTAAAAAATGCACATAAACAACATGACTTAAGGAAAATTAAATTTTTAATAGGACTGAGGAAAGAGCTCAAGGACCTGCGGTCTAGCACCAGCAAAAATAAAATTGTTGAATGTTATTAAATTTATTAAAATTTTTCCACTCTAAAATGTCAACCAACAAATTTATTTATTGCACAAAGTTAACAACTTCATTTAATGATTTTAAAACAGTTGACAGCTTAAAAAAATTCTGGGATGTTATTAAGTCAAACGATTCAGTTTATGAAATTATAAGTTCAGCCAGTTCTTCAGCTATGTTCTCAGCTAATCAATTTAATAAATTGGCTTTAGATTTTGATGGGAAAGACACAGACAGTTTAAAAACTTTTGTGCAACAATTGAACAATTTGACTGAAATCTGTGAGGTTGGTTTCTGTTGTATTGGTTATTTTAATAAATCAAAATTCACACCTGATGACGTTGAATTTTTCGAAAATGTTAACTCAATTTATAAGGATAAGAACAACTTTTCAAACTCCTATTTAATATATTTTGATTATATTGAATCACAAGACGAAAAGGAAATCCCTGACGTTTGGTCTTGTCATTTAGTTTTTAACATCAAAACAACCACAGAAGATTTTAAGACAATCAAAGAATTTAACATTTATGATTTAAATTTCGATGTTAATGCCTTGGGATACTGTAGAAAATTCAGATATGTTTTAAACAATAAAGACGGTAAAAAAAGAAAAATCGATTTAAAGAACTTGCAAAACTATTTAAAAGACAATGATTTTAACGCTGAAGAGTTTTTAAAAATGTCTGTTGTTCAATACGTTGACAACAATTATAAACAATTTAAGGAAATCGGTTTTAATAAAAAGCAAATTCAAACAGTTCAACAATCTAAAAAATTAACTGTAACAAATAACGAACCTGAGGAAAATGAGCTTATAAAATTATTAATTGAAGATATTGATGAAGAGATTTTAAAAAATTCATTTGCAACAGTTCAACACCTTCACAAATATCAAAACGGACCAATTCCAACAGAATTTTTAAAAACATTGTGTTTAAGTTGTTTGAATAAATATGAACACACAACAGACATAGAAGAGAAAGCCGCTGCATATATTCGAGATAATAAAACAAATTATGACGATTTTAAAAGCTTGTGTTTTATAAAAAGCATTATAAACAAATTTTCAGAGAACATCGACGAGAAAGATGAGCAGAAACAAGAGAGAAAGAAAAAAATTTTAAAATGTTGGTTTGAATTAGTCAACGAAATAAAAAAAGTTTCTACAATCATGACAAACACAACATTTTCGAAACTCAATTCCTTCAATTATCAATTTATAACCGTAAGACATGGAAATTTATTTTATAACTATAACCAGGATGGAAAATTCGAATGTTCAAAAATTGAAAGATTTAAGGCACAAGCTGATTTAATTAAATCAGATGAAAACTGGATTTTAAACGTTCAAAAAATCGATTGTGATGTTGAAGACTGGAAACGCAGAGCCTGGTTTATGAAATATTTTAATAACATCGAACCAGATATAGAAAAAGCAAAATTATGGCTTAATAATATCATAAAGCCAACCTTTAAAAATGAAAGTGAATTTAATTATGTTTTAAAAACATTAGCTTACAAGCTCAAATTTAAGAAAGCTCAGCACAATTTCGTATTTTATGGCCCTAAGTCATCAGCCAAGACATTACTAGGAAAAACATTTATTAAAATCATTGGTGAAGGTTATAGAGCTGAAAGTTTAGATTTGGAAATTTTAGACAGACAATTTAACAGCTGTGAATATGAAAGACAATTTTTAAATTTTGATGAAATCCCATCAGATAAAGAAACAAAACGTGGACTATTGGCAACAATAAAAAGATTGTCAAGCGATATTTTAAGAACTGAAAGCAAAGGTTTAATGCCTGTTGATAAAAACTGTTTCATAAACTTCTTCATAAATTGCAATAGTGAAAGCCCTGACTGCTATGGCTATTTCTCAGAATTCCCAAGCAAAATAGAATTTGACAGCGTTATCGGTAAACGTATCCATGTAATTCAAAGAGTTGAAACCGAATTTAATAAAGATATATTAAATTTAATAGATGATAAATCTGTAGTTCTTGGGCTTAAATCATATTTGGAGAGCATCGATTTAACAAGCTATGACAATCGTGATGAAACTTATAGAACTGAAGCAGATGAAGAATTGGAAACCATGCAACGTTATAACAGAAGACATGACATTTTAGGATATGAAGAGATTAAAAATTCATGTCTTTCAGATGTTCCTGACTGTATAAGGCAAGCTGTAAAAATTAAATCTGCAAACAGAATTTTAAAACCGCTTCGCGGTTCTGGCAAATTGCAAAGCAATTTGTTAAAACCTGTTGAACAGAGTAATGAAGAAAATAAATTTATTGTTATCGTTGATGAAATCGTCGACGTTGTTAAAATGTCTAAAATTGCACTTTCCAGGAAATTGAGCGAATCAAATTATCCAAATATTAAGAAAAACAAAACCAAAAAACAAAATTTAACAATCATAACACTAACCAGAGAACAACAAGAAGCATTAAATTTAACAACATTAACAGAAGAAGAATTTTAAGCCCTTCACTTAACACAGTTTTATTTTTAAAATTTTAATTTGTATAAAATGAAAACTAACCCAACACAAAGAGATTTAAGAAGAAGAAAGATAACAGAAGATGAAAGGATTTTAATGTCATTACGTTATTTATTTGAACCGGTTAAGGTATATAAAACCGAATATGTTAACAAACGTGGTGAAACTGTATTTTATGAAAATAGACAAATTTCAAGAACTAAAGAACATAGAGATTTAACAAAGGAAGAAATTGAATTTATTCACAACCACTCAGCTTATGAGATAGCTAAACATTTTAACAAGTCTACAACTTGGGCCTATGCTAGAAAAACTGGAAACTATACAATTTAAGGAAGTTAACCCTGATAAATGTTATTTCTCATAATCTTAAATGGTCTTGTAATGTCTGAAACGTCTAAAATACCGGATGCCTTTAAACTTATAAAGAAAATATTTTTTTGGGCTCTAGTTATTGCAGTGTATAACATAGGAATTTCGAACAAGTCATCAACACACAAACAAACATTTTTAAAACCTCTGCCCTGAGAATAGTGAATAGTTAAAAACTGTTCTGGTAATAAATCAAAACTTCCATATTCATTTTTTGAAATGGTTGTTGTTAAATTATCTTTCCAAATCTTACAATTATCAACTTCGTCGCGCAGCTCATTAACAGAAATTATTTTAACGAAATCACCGTTATAGAAATTTTGTTTATCATATATAAATGATTTTGTTAAAATAAATCTGTCGTCAATGTCACAGTTTCCTACTCTTGTTTTTACAGGTGTTCCTTTAATAATATCATTACATTTTAAAACCTTCCTTATAGCTTTTAAATTTTTGTATGTTGATGCTATAAAAACACATTCTGAAGGAACTTCATTTATATCAGTCAACTCAATTTTATCGGTTTCAATAATGTTATTTAAAATTTTCATAACGTTGTCTTCACATCTAAAATTTTTAGTTAATAACAATTTACTGCTGTTAATATAGTAAGGACTATTTAAAATAGTTCTTCCGACTGTCATAAATATCTTCTTAGCATCTTCAAGAGAACAAGAACCATTTAATTTTATATTTTTGATATTGATATGTTCATTTTCTTCAACTGGTGGAAGTTGCAACAAATCACCGGCCAGCACTATGGTTGTCTCATATTGTTCAAAGTTCTTAAATATATTTTCCAACAAGTTGACAGGAATTAAAGAAAATTCATCGATAATTAAAAATTTTGGTATATGTTTGGGCATGTTAATAAATGTAGTATCTGGCATAATTCGAAAATATGAATGAAGGGTTTTAACTTTATCGATTGGAATACCGTGTTCAATCAAATTATTACAAGCGGAATGTGTTAAAGCTGTTGCGATAAAATCAGTTTTCACTTCGTTAGCTATCTTTATTAAACTGGTTGTTTTAGCTGTCCCAGCTTCTCCAATAATAAATTTTATTCGCATTTTATAATTTTCAACAAATCCATTTTATGATTTTGAGACTGTTGAAAAGTGTTTTTAAAATTATAAATGAGAACAAAGGCTTCGAAATTGGACAGTTATGGAAAATTTAAGATTGATAAACAGAAGGAATTTAAAAACAACGTATGGACATCATATCCAATTATTAACGATATTAAAACATATATCAAAAACAACAACTTAACATTTAAAGAGATTTAAATTTTATAACCTCATTAAATCGAAAAATATAGAATGGCTATGAATGTTATTAAGAAACGTTTTAACAATTCTTTTTTATCCATATGTTATTAAACATCATAGAGTGTTCAGCGTCGTTATTATTTATTAACCATAAAGCACCGTGTTTATCTTTCTTAAATGTTATATACATGTTTTTTAATTCATCATTATCAAAAATTTGATTTGAATAGTAATTCCTTAAAATGTCGTTAAATTGTATTTGTGTTAATGAAGCTGGGAAAATAACAAAAGTGTTAAAACCTTTTCTATATACTGGTTTTAAACTGTATATATCTTGAGATAATGCAAACAGAGAAGCACCATAGGAAACTCTTGATAATTGTGTTATATATCTTTTAAATAACAGCCATCCGTTTTTATCTAATGCATTGATATAATCATCCATTAAAACAGCTATAGGCTTTTTAATTTGGTTAGATATATCGTTTATTTTTGATATTGTCGGCAGGTCTTCTTCTCCTATTATATAAAACACAAATCCAGGAACTTCATTTTTAAAAATTGTTTTATAATAACCACTTTCGAGGCTTTCCCTTGGAATAATAACAATTATTAAACCATAATCATCAATGAAACCACTTAACAAGGCTTTTAAAATTGTTGTTGATTTACCAAAACCAGAAGCACCAACACACATACAGGTAGTACGATAAATTCCCAACTTGTTAGGGGTTCTATTTTCATTATTTTTAAGAACTTTATCGAGGTCGACTTCTATAAAATCGTCATTCTCTTCGAACTCTAAATTCATTTTATATTTAATAAAATGACATGTGAAACGCTTAAAAGCTGTAGTTTTAAAGGTCTTTCATCACCTAAAGAACTTAAAACAACTTGGTTCAATTTAACAGAAGGACAAGGAATCCAAGACATTACAGTAATTTGGGATTTTCAACCAAGTATTTTAAACAACATTAAAGAAGGTCTTTATGTTATAAATTTGTTATATCCTTATATAGGAGATAAAACCGGTCACTATGTTGCATATTATAAGAAAGACAAACTTCGTGGCTCAGCTGAAAAAATTTATTTTGACCCGTTGGGAAGTTTACCACCTGAGGACATTGTTCCTTATGTTAATGTTGTTGATTTAGAAGGAGCACAAGCCATAAACGGAAATTCTTGTGGTTATAGATGTTTAACAAAGTTGTTTAAATATGCTTTAGGATATAAACCAAAATATAAAATTGATATCGATAACGGTAAATTTAAGGGAGATATCAAACCAGAAACGTTATTTAAATCAAAGCGTGAATTTAAAATTTTGAACTCACTTAAATGACTGCTTCGGATGTCATAAACTATCTCCAAACAATAGAACCAAAAACAGAAGAAGAACAAGTTGAAGAAATTAAAAACGTTATTATGGAAGAAGATTTAACAACAGTTAAAGACATTAAAAAGAGAATAACAGAGATAACACAACCATATGACCATAAAAAAATATGTGAAGAAATTCTCTCAAAATTTGGTGTTGTGTATAAGGTTGCTGACGTTAAAAAGTTAATGAACTGCGTTCAATTACTACCAAAGTAAGACACGAAATTTAACAAATTTGCCAGAACGCGAAGCGTTTTAACAAAATTATTTTTAAATAAATGGCTTATCAATTTGTTTCAAACATCACATTTAAAACAGATACTTATGAAGGTGTACAAGAATACAGTCCACCAATTAGATTTAACAACGAAAAGTATAACTATTTTATTAAAATCCTTAATGTGAGATTTTCGAACAATATCGCTAACGTAAAAACCGATTTAAAATTGCTTGTTGATGGTCTTGAAGTCTTAACGATAAATGCCGGACTGTATGAAATAGAAGACCTTATCACATTAGCAAATGACGGGCAAAGCGATGCTGAATTCTCTTTAAATGTTTCGAATGGTCATATGAATTTAAAAAACATTTCTGCAGCTTCACACACTTACACAGGTAGTTTAATCTCTTCCATTCAATTCGGTGGGTTTGGTTCTATTGATGATTTGGCTGCAAATGCGGATGTTGATTCTCCTAACATGTGCCAAGTTTCAGATTTCAATTTTATAAAACTTTGTTCAAATATCATTTCACCAACTTCATATGAATCAAGCAACGGTAAGCTTGTTATTTCAAACACCTTATACACCTTTGCGGCTACTATCTCAAAATTTGGACATAAAGATTTTACAGCATTCCAAGATTTAGCATTTCCTTTATACATGGAAACATTGCAACAGATTGATTTCCAATTGCTCGACGAAAATGGAAACAGGTTAACACTTATAAGAGGAGCTAAGAGCGATTTTAATATCCAGGCCGTTATAGTTAGACAACCCAAACGCTAAAGGCCTATGTTGGTTTAATTGTTTTAACTGCTTCAAAAATTTTTTTTGTCATCTCTTCTTCTGACATCGATGAGTTTACACTCATCAAATTTATTTTTTCGTTTTGTTGGTTATAGTTCTTATTTTGGTTAATCTGTTTAAGGACTAACTCAACAATTTTAAGGATTATAAATAACGATATTGTTACAGATAAAAAAACCTCATAAATTAAATTTGATGTGCTTAAATCTTGGTTTGTTGTTTCAACTCCTGGAATATCGGTCATTTATTAATTTAAAAATAAATGTTATATACTCGTTAACAAAATTGCACAGCGGTTTTAATAAATCAGTATAATGACTCATATAACTTTTTTAAATCTTTGTATTCTGTATTTTCGTCAACAGCATTAACAAGCTTAGTAGCTTCTTCAACTCCTGAACCTCTGTTCTTCCTGTTAAATACGTTTATAAAATAAGCGTTTTTATCAGGTGATAAACTCAAAACAAGACCATATTTATTTAAATCGCGTTGTAATTCTCCAAGTATTCCACCAACTCTAGACCCTTCAGGTCTTGCGACAGCATCACAGTTTTTAACTTTAAGACCGTCAGCCCATTCTTCGTCATCGTCTTCAGAATAGGAATCCGGTTCAATGTCTTGTCGTCTTTTGTTCATAAGTCTTTCTAAATCAGTTATTTCAGGAGTTCTTTCTACTGGTTCTATGTGTTTAAGTCTTGGTTTTTCAGTTATATCAGTTAAAAAGCTTCTGCTTTCTGGCTTAAATGTTGGGCTGTGCTGCACAGCTTGTTGTATTGGGTTAACTTCTTTAAATGTTGGTTGTTGGTTTATTGGTTGTTGTTTAACTTCTCTAAGCTTTTGTGCTGCCGCTGGGTTTATTAAACCCTTTAATGTTGTTATTTCTTCAGCCATTTCTTCAACTTGTTTTTTAACATTGGTTATTATATCCATTAAATTTTTATAATCTTGTTTAGCTGCTCTATTTGTTTTAAGACCCAGGAAACCTTCACCCTCTACAGCTGCTGTTTTATCAACTTCAGCAACTTTTTTATTGTCGACAATAGTTTTAACAATTTCATAAGTTCCTTGTTTTGATGTTGTTTTATTAAAATTATATGTTCCAACAAATTGCTTTATATCTTTACCGCCATATTTATAAAATAAATTCAATTTATCATTACCATCTGAAATTTTTAAAGTATCAACGAAATTTTCAAACTCTCCAGGTTCTGTAATATTATATTTAAATTTTCCTTTTGTTGCTCTTTCTGTTTTATATTTATCGAAACCGATTGCTGTTATGTCATTATCTTTTTTTAATCCAAGCCATTCAACATAGAAATTTATTAAATAACACAATGGGTTTATAACTTTAAATGGGTTCTTTTGTTTTTTCAAATAATCAATTGCCTGCGGATATCTTGACAATATCGATAAATCATCCTCTGAAATGTTCAATTTTTCAATTTTTGATAATATCATTGATAAAGTTTTTAAATATGGTTGTTTTTCTTCATCAATATCATTTAATAAACCAAGTTCTAACAATTTGTTAACTGTTTCACTTTCTTTAATATCGTCAATAGTATCCTTTAACTGTTCCATTGTATCGGTCATAATCTTAACACCTTTATTAACTGCAGGGATTAAAGAAGCATCGTTTAAATTTGTTAATGTGTTTTTAATCTGTGTTATAGTATCCTCTAACTGTTGTTTATTACTAGTATCAAGAAGCTTTTTAACAAGGTTATTAAGTTGTTTAAAATCTTCAGTTGTTAAAGATGTTTTAAGCTGGTCAAGTGTTTCGGATGTTTGTTTAACAAGTTCATTAACATCGTTTAAAATAACTTGGTTAGCTCTTGCAATGTTAACAGTTTCAGCTGTTTGAATGCTTACAACGTCAGCATAATCAATGTCAAGCTGTTGAAGTTGTTTTAAAATCTTTTGTTGTTCAGCTTCGTTATTGGTTTCATTTGCTGCAGTAAGTTGTTGGTTTAATCTTTGTTTTTTCTCTCTGTATTCTTGTGCTCTCTTGTCCTTGTTTGCTTTCTCTGTCTTTGTTTTCAAAATCACAACGTCATCATTTTCAATAGGCTTTAAATCGTTGTATATAGTAATGATTTTAAGCTTATCGCTCCAGTTTGCTAAATTGAAAACTCTGAGGTCTTCAGGTTCTAAAATGTTTTTATCGAATGTGAACCATTTCTTCCCAACTCTGTATTTATATAAATCGGCAGACATATTTAAGATTTTGAAAACATAACGAAACGATTCACAAAAATAAGCAACTTCTTTTTATATCATAACAGTTTTACAGTTTTAAAGTTCATTGGTTTCGTCTGCTTCTGTTCTTGCTTGGAACAAGTCAGCAAGTTCAACGTTTTGATTTGGAAGCAATCTGAGGATTTTATCAGAATAGAAGAGAGTTAAAATGTTTGTTGACAATTTTGGTGAACCTGTAGAACTTGAGTTATTTTCATAATATGGGTTATAATCATCTGCCCAGTGTGCAAAAGTTAATTCAATTCTAAGGTTTTCACCTGGTGAGATTGTAAATGGTGAAAGGTCAACACAATAAATACAATATTCCTTAAGGAATGTTATATAGTCGAGGCCTTCTTCTGGAATTTGTCCAAATTGTTCACGAGCCTTTAAATATTGTTCATAAACGTCTTGATAGTTATAAATATCGGCTCCGTTTCCTGTTTTTGTTGGGTCGAGATTAAAATCCATCATTGCCAATTTATTATAGGTATCAATTATTCCCTTAACGTTGCCATCTCTTGCCATGTTAAAACCATACAATTTAACACCGTTCATAGTGTAAACATTTAAAGAAGATAAACCTCCATGTGTATAACTGTTTGCAGGAGCGTGAGCTGTATCGTAGTGTTTGCCATCGCTATCTTCATAACTTTCTTTTGTGAGTTTTGTTGTTATTGTTTTTGGTTGTTTATCAAGATGGGAAGCTCTAGGGATACAAATGACAGCAAGTTTATTTTTATAAGCTGAATCTACTGAAATATTTAAATTTAAAGTTGAGCCTTCTTGAACACTTCCTTCAAGACCTTTATTTATTTGTTTGCATTTTGTGAAAATTGTTTCGATTGGTTTAGAATAATAAGCCATAGCAGCTTTTTTAAGTTCATCGGTAATGATATAACAGTCTTGAACTATCTTAAAATCAAGAAATGCGCTCAATTCTGTTTCTTGGTCTGGTTGACATGATGCAATGATTTTATTGTGTGATTGTCTTGTGAAATTAATTGTAACAGAGTGGTTAAAAATTGGTGGTAATGTGTTGATACATGGGAAGATATCACTTAAACGAATTCTTTGAGTAATAATTCCCCTAAGATAATGTGTATCGGAGTCTGATTCCATAACCGACCACATAACAGAATCGTTATGAAAATCATAAACACCGTTTGTAACTCTTATTATGGAATCAACAACAGTTTTTGAATCTGCTGTAACTGTATGAGTATCATAAATAAAAGTATCTTCAAGAGGTGTAATAAAGCCGTTTGATTGGAGAACCTTTTCTGCTTCTTTACTGTGTGGATATCTTAAAGCAAAATCAGCGTTTGAGCTCATGCCAGGATAGTCAATTCTTTCAATAAGTGTTGAATCGATATAAAGTTCAATAGATGAGAACAAGGATAAAAGGGCTTGGTTTCCAAGTCTTGGGACGTCGTCCAAATCTAAATTTTCATTTGCTTTTGCACTATATACTGTAGCAACAACATTTATAACACCGTCCTTCAAATCAGCAATTTGATTTGTTGAAGCTCCTAAAATTCTGAATTGATATTGATGGCTTCTGCTTTTAGTGTCTGTTTTTGGTGGAAATTCTCCTGTTCCATCCTCTCCAGTCATAGGACTATCAGCGACAGTTTCATTGTGGTTTCTGCTCCTA
Source organism: uncultured Treponema sp. (assembly GCA_937892225.1). Lineage (GTDB taxonomy): Bacteria > Spirochaetota > Spirochaetia > Treponematales > Treponemataceae > Treponema_D. Next base: position 3,625 of record CALAUH010000014.1, on the reverse strand, counting down.
AATACAGAGCTAAGGTTATAATTTGATTGAGCTAAAAGAAAAGCAAAATTATCAGCGTTAACGCTCTTATCTTCCTTGATAATGTTTGTCATTTACTAAAAACAAAAGTTTAAAAAGACAAATCAAAAAACAAATTTCTGAAAACGTTTTTAACAAATTTACAATTTGCCAGAAACGTGAAAACGTTTTTAAAAGTTTATTAAAACATAAATGTTTATTGATTGCATTTCACGCAGGCCATCAATTAGAGAAGCGAACAGAATTGAAACCGTTCAACCTAAAAACGTTAATGTTAAGAAGTTGAGAATGATGAACAAACACATAGCCCAAGAGTTCATAAATGGAAAATATCATGGTGGACGTTTGTATCTTGGTGCTGGTTTTGGTTCTTGGCTTAAGAGGAAAGTTAAGAAGGTTAAGAAATTTGCAAAGAAAGCCTTTGAAAAAGTTATAAAACCAGCTTACGAGAAGGTTCTTAAACCTGGTCTTAATTTCTTAACAAAGAATGAAGTTGGTAAAAAAGTCCTTCAGGGTGTTTCTAGTGTTGTCGGTTCTGCAGTTTCTGCAATTCCTGGAGTTGGTCCAATAGCAGGACCTATTGTAGCCAATAATTTACCTAACGTTTTGAATACTGTTAACGATGTTACTACAGCTGCTGAGAATGTTGTTAAATCAATTAAAGAGAAGAACCCACAAGTAACAGTTCAACAAGCTAAGGACATTTATGACACAGTTAAAAAGACATATAACAGTTTAAGCGATGAAGCTAAGAAGCTTAAAGCTGAACAAATGAAGAAGATACAAGAAAAGCTTCCTGATACTGTCAAAGCTGAAGGATTTGAAGCAGTAATGAAAGCAGCGCCATTCCTTCCAATTGTAGACCTTGGAACACTCAGAGAAGAACAATCACCAGGCAGAGGTGGTAAAATTAAAACAACTTACAAGATAAGAAAACCTGCAGGAGCTGACAAATATGGAAAATATTCTGCTCCTATTGTTGCAAGGGTTTGTGGTCGCATGTTCTTGGGTGGATTTTTTAAATCTGGAACATTTGAACAAGCTTCAAACACTTCAGGGATGATTGCAGAAGCTCCAACATTAAAACAAGTTGAAACAGGATTTTATCCAAATACAACACCAGCAGGAACAAGGAAAAAAAGACCTGTGAGTTCTGTAGATAGTGAACAACCAAAACCACACCCTAAAATAGGAACTAAACCAACAACTCAAAAGAGTTTAACACTGTTGGAACAATTACGTAAAAAATATATTTAAATATTATTGTATAAATTTTATTGTATAAATAATATTCTATAAATATAAAATCATATTTTTGAGAACTTTAACAGGTATAAAAATGCAATCCTTCAACGTATATTTCGAAAAGTTAAACGAATTATGTGAATTAAACAGCGTTGATTTTATCGAATATTATGAGGATTTTATAGAGATGAGAGAAACGAAAGAGATGTTAATGAAAAATGAAGAGTTCAGAAAGACAGTAAGAAAAATTTTAAATAGATTCTGTTTAAGTAATGGTTTATTTTATCGACTTGATAAAACTATTTTAGACGATGAAGAGAAAACATTTTTAAGCCTCATAACTTGTTCAAGATATCAACCAGCAAACAGATACCGCCAACATATTTTAAAATATTATTTTGATAACCTTGATAAGACAATGAGAGAAATTAACCTTGAACAATTGGGAGCGGATTTCTGTAAAAATTATTATGATGGAATCCCTGGCATAAGTTCAGGACTTAAGAAGGAAACCATTTCACAACCTGTTTTAAATAAATGTTTGTTAAATCTTAATATAGGTGAATTAATTAAATATGGTGAACAGTTCCAATTTAATGTTGAAGGATTCCCAAAAAATCAATTTCTTTATTTACTTTTCGGTTTGTGTGTTTATGATGTTATTAACTCAAAACACGACACCTTTAAAAGCTTGGTTAATCATATTCAGTCATATCTTCAAATAAATATTTTGTCAAAATGCTTTAATGGGTTATTATTCTCGACAGATGAGCTTCGCAGCGGAGCAGAGGTAAAACAACCATTTAATTTAATAACCTTTATTGATTTCAAAGACCAAGACCAACCACGCAAAAATTTACGTTATCAAGTTGCTAAAAAATACATTAATAAAGACAAACCACAAGGTTTGACAAAATTAAAGGATGATGATAAAGGTTTATACATCTTAACAGAATACACAAGGAAACAAATTAAAACATTATGGGAAGAACTTGAACAACTTTATTTAAATAAGGATTATGATAAATTGCTTAACAAATGGTTCGATTCACAATGCTTAACCCGTTCAACTTGTCTGGTTGGTTGTATTCTTATCAGTGTTCTCAAAAATAAAATTATTAAGTTCAAACATGACGAGATGCCAGATTGGAAAAGCATTTTAAACGGTGATTATAATGGAACATTTGAAGAAGTTGAGGACATTAAGCTGTGCAGCGAAGCACAAGATGAGGAATTTAAACCAATTACGTTAAACGATGTCTTATTTATATTAAAAATTTACAATTCTATGACAGGCTTTTCATTATAGTCATTTAAAACTGTTCTCATTCTCTTAATTTCTTCATAAACATCTTCTAAACTTATTTTTTTGTTATTGTTCTTTCTTCTTTCTTTTATTTTCAAATCCTGAATTTCATAAAATGTGTTGTAGTCGTAGTCTTGTTTATCGTCTCTTGGGTCTTCTTGTTGTGTGATTACTTCTGCACTATCTTTTTTAGCAACATATTTAATTAAATCAGAAATGTTAATTTCAGTATCGTCGTTAAATACATAAATGAAAATTCTGTTATTATAATCCATATCAATATTTACACGGGTGAGATTTGAACAAGCTTTATTTTTACATAATGCTTCAAGAGTCTGGCAAGCTTCAACAATGTGAACGAATCTTCTGGAAACGTTAACGTTATGAACATTATAAATTCCATTAACTAAATTTTTAATTACACAGGGTTTTCGTTGTATGCTGTTAACGTCTGTATAATCAATACAACCGAATAAATTAGAAGGCCTTAAAATGATTGTTTCAGGCACTAAATTTAAAACAATGTCTTCAATAACATCCTTTGAAACACTGTAAGCAGAACGGTTATAAATAACCTTCTCAAATTTGTTAAATACTTCATCAGTTGAAATGTGTATGATTTTAGAGCCTTCGATTTGTTTGTAATAGCTTGCAATTTTGCAAAATGTTATAGCTTCATAAATGTTATTTTGTGTGGTTAACATTGGTTTTTTAAGTGATGTATCTACAAACGATTCAGCAGCGAAATTTATTAAATAAACTGGACCTTTAACAAGTCTTTCATTTATGTTGTTAATAATGTCCATTGTATAGAAAATTTTACCATCTTGTGTAGTGTGGAATGCTAAATCACATTTTAAAAAAGTTAATTCAGGATAATCCTTAAGGTTCTCGATATCATTGATGTTTTTATCTACTACAACAATGTTTACTGGCGTAAAGCCCGAAGGGCTTAAGCTGTCTTGTCTTGGTTGTTGAGTTAAATATTTTATGAAGTTATAACCATAATAACCATTTCCACCAAGTAAAACATAGTTGCTACTGCCGTAAGGATCG
>CALAUH010000013.1 GCA_937892225.1 uncultured Treponema sp. | reverse complement strand
GCTTAAGACGCGCCGCCAGCGTTCGTTCTGAGCCAGGATCAAACTCTCCATGATTATTTCAATACCCCGAAGGGTAAAGATTTTCATTTCAGTTCAATTCCAGCAATAAATTGTTGAATTGATTTTGGTCAGTTTTATCAAAAAAACTGTAAAATGCAGTCAATTGTCAGAACAAAACTCCAGCGATTTCTCGCTTTTATTTTGTCTAGAACCTTACTTGTTCTATTTCTTTCCTTCCCTGTTTTGTCAAAAAACATCCCGTATTGCAACTTAATATTGCGACGGTGATGACTAATATATACTCATATTCAAAAAGTGTCAACACAAATTTTCATTTTTTTTGCATTTTTTTTCTTTTTTTTGTAACTTTTTTTATTCACAAATTTTTATTATCATCATTTTTTTTCTTGAAAGCATTGTAACTATCATTTATAATAAATAAATATGTCAGAAGGTAAAAAAATAATTGCAGAAAATAGAAAAGCCAGATTTGATTTTTTTATAGAAGACACTTATGAGTGCGGCATTGCTTTAGAAGGAACTGAAGTAAAATCTGTAAAAAACGGAAATATTTCTTTTCTTGATAGTTTTGCAGAAATAATAAACAACGAAGTCTGGATTAAGAATTTTCACATCAGCGAATATTCATATTCTTCTGTTTTTAATCATAATCCTGACAGACATAAAAAATTATTACTTCATAGGGAAGAAATTAAAAAATTAACAAGAAAAGTTGAAGAAAAAGGTTACACTTTAATACCTTTGGAGTTTTATTTAAAAGATGGCCGTGTAAAAGTAAGTTTAGGTGTATGTAAGGGAAAGAAACAATTTGATAAACGGGCAACTATAAAGGAACGTGATGTAAACAGAGATATCCAGCGTGAGATCTCAAATAAATTAAGGGGATAGTTTGATAAAGTTTTTAGTAAAAAAAATAGAAATTTTACTTTTACTCTTTATTTCTACAAGCGCATTTTGTCAAAATGTTTATAAAATCGATTACTACGGAGTTATCTCTTCGGAAATCGATGAAAATATGTACAAAATGACCAGTGATTTATATTACACACAGCTTTGTGAAATCAACATATTTAATGTAGAAGATAAAAGAACAAACGAACATTTATCAAAAACCCCCGACGTAACACTCTTATCAGATAATTCACTTTGTTTTTACGCTGTAATCACTAAAAAAGAAGGTTCAAACAAATGGTGTGCAACCTTAAATCTAATCAATAAAAATTCAAATTCTACACATTCAGAAACAAAAGAATATGATTCTTATTATAAAATATTAATGGAACCAAAAGAAGTTCTTCAGGATTCCATTAAAAATTTAATCACAAATAATTCAACAGTATCATTATCAACAGGAAATACTGAATCAAAAGCAAGTTTTACTTCTACAGAAAATTTATCAGGTACATGGACCGGTGAAAAAGGCATAAATAAAATTGTAATCATGAGAGGCGGAAGAGGATTTGTTATTTTTGATAACGGCGCTTCTATGAATATAACAGTAGAAATTAAAGATAACGGTGCTTTAGTTTTAATTACACAAAACGGCAATTCAAATGCATCGTTCTTCCCAGATCTTCCTAGAGAAATAGCACTTACTGCTGCAATTAATGCAAAACCAATTACATGGAAATTTAATGTTACAGATACAAATACTTTAACAGGAAATAAAAACACTCTTACAAAAGACGGAGATTCTGTAAAAGAGACTTCTTTAAATGTAACATGGAAAAGAAAATTATAGATTAAATATCTATTTTCAAACTGCCCTGTCTTAAAACTTCAACTTTATCATCAACAATCTTAATTATCGTAGAGGGAAGAGAACCTTTTTTTTCACCATCAAGAATAATTAAATCTGTTTCAAGTTCAAATTCATCAACAATATCTTTTTCATTATCTAAAACAGGACTACCGCTTCTATTTACACTTGTTGAATAAACTGGTGATTTACATTTTTTTATAATCTGACGAAGCCATTTATCTCCAGGACAACGAAATGCAGTTGTTACACCAGTCTGTCTTTTATCATTTACGATAATAGTTAATGGTCCTGGCCAATATTTTAAAATTTTAGACGGGATTTTATCATCAGTATATTTTTTTATTTCTTTAGGATTTGAAATCAACTGAATAAAAGGTTTTGTTTCTTCCCTACCCTTAATTTTTCTAATACGACTGTCTGTTGTTTCGGATTTTGTAATACCAGAAAAACCATAAACAGTATCTGTAGGCAAAATAACAATACCATTATTTAAAAGAGTTTTAATTACAATCTTTTTAGAATTTTTATTAGACTTGTGGTATATCATAAACAGGAATTCCAGCTATATAATCTTCTCTGTGTCGACTAGCAAATTTTTTGTCTTTTTTATAATCACCGTATAATAATAATACAAAAATTAACAATGCTACTACAAAACCTGAAATTTTACATAAATTTTCAGAGACATATTCAGGTTCTACATGTCTTGCAATAGTTCCAGAATCATACATTAAAGTCTGCAAAGGTTTTAATCCTGTAATTTTTACAAGTTTCTCGCCCTCTTTTACATAATCAAGCTTTCTTGCATATGCAGCGATTACAGCATCATCATTTTTAAGAGCTGTTAATTCAAGAGATAATTCTGTATTCAAATTCTGGATATCAGATTTTCTTTTACTGACAATTCTTTTCTGTTCTTCCATTTGTCTATAACATTTAATACTGTTCTGACCAACTGTCATAGATAAAGTTACATAAACTAATGTACCAATAAAAATTACTAATAAATATTTTGCCCGATTCATAATTATTTTTATTATCGTAAAATATTTTTATTTTCTGAATTAAAAAAATATGTTATAATAAAAAAAATTAATTTCATTTAATAGTATTTTTTTTAATAAAAGTTGTCGATATTAATATAAGAATATTTTTTGAGGGGCAGAAAATGAGTGATTCTTTAGATACAGCAAATGAACTTGACAGTTACGGAGTTTGGGTTAAAAATACATCAAATAATAATAATGATGACGATTTTATTCAGGCAGATAATTTTACTGACTCTTTAGACTTATCTGAATTCGAAAATATCGAAGAACCAAAAAAAGAAGAAAATTTTGATGATATGTTTAATGACAGCTCTTTAGATATTGAATCAGAAACTTTTGATAATGCGACACTTTCTACAGACGAATTAAACAATATTACAAAAGACTTTCCTTTATCTGATACAGAACTTACTATGGACGATTTTTCTGTAGACACAAATACAGAAATCCCTGTTCCAGATATTAATGATTTTAATTTTGATACAGACACAAACACTCCATCTGAATCTGACTCAATTGATATTCCGGATTTTGATATCCCTTCTGACTCCCCTATTCAAGAACCATCTTTTAACTCAATTTCAGAACCTTCTATAGAAGAACCAGCTTTTGAAGAAACATCATTTGATTCTATTACTGAACCATCTATGGATATTCCTTCTTTTGATATAGAAAATACTTCTACAGAAACACCTGCTGCTTCAGAAGAAGTTGAAGAAAATATTTCTCTAGATGATTTTATGGAAGGCGGTTTCTCTGACGAATCAGTAGCATCTGGAAACAACGGTTTTGAACAGGGAAAAGGTCCTGAATCAACTGAAGAAGTTTCTTTGGATGATTTTATTGATGTTGATTCATTTGAAACAGACATTCCTTCTCAATCAAAAGAAGATACAATTGTAGATGAAAAACCTCTTGAAATGGACATTTCTTTTGATCCTTCAGCAGATACTATAGAAACAGAAACAAACACTTCTATTGAATCAGAATATGATGAAGAAGAATACCTTTCTGATACAAAAACTGAAGAAGATATAGAAGAATTCCATGGAAGTACAGAAATTACAAACAGCGATGAAACAACTGAAGAAATTGACCTTTCTGATTTTGGTATTGATGCAAATGCCGAAGAAACACCAATCGTTCAGGATGTAGAAAGCCAGAAAGTAAAAGAAGAAATTGTTGATTTTGATTTACAGGTCGGCGGAGACAATACATCTGCTGCTCCAATTGTAAATGAACTTAAAAATGAAATTCCAGAAGCAGAAGAATTATTAGAAGAAGAAATAGAAAATATTTCACCTTTAGCTTCTGCAGCTCCTGTTGATTCTGGTATTTTACAGCAGATTGTTGATGAACTTTCTAATTTGAAAAATGAAATCAATACATTAAAAACAAATCTTTCAGAAATCAAATCTAAAGAACCAGAAATTTCTTTTGACGATAATGATATTATTGAAGATAAAGAAGATAATGGATTCTTTAGCGGAATAGATGATGATGATACTATTGCTTTATCAACAGATGAATTAAGCAATATTATGACAACAGCAAACATTAATAGTGATGATGAAACAATTGTAGAAGAAAATCCACTTGCTGAATTTGATACAACAAACGTTGAAACAGACATTATTGATGAAGATCTTCCAAATGAAATCTCTATTCCAACAGATAATTTTGAATCTGTAGATGGTATTCCTTCATTTGATGAATCAGAAAATACAGATGCAAATATTGAAGAAGAAAAATTCGATGATGTATTTGATTCAATTCCAGAACCAGAAGAACCAACTTTTGATGAAACTGAAGTAGAAATTGACGACAGTTTTGATTCAGTTGAAAACACAATAGAAGAAAATATCTCTAACGATTATCTTACTAGAGAAGAAAATAATAATAAAATTTCAGAAAGCAATATAGATTATCTTACAAAAGAACCTGTAGAAGAAGATTCAAATAATACAGATTTGAAAAAAGATATTAAATCTGTTCTTTTGTATATGGATCAGTTATTAGAAAATCTTCCTGATGATAAAATTGAAGAATTTGCTAAATCCAATGAATTTAATACCTATAAAAAACTGTTTTCTGAATTAGGATTATCTTAATGGGATTATTACAAAAGGTTACCGAATGTGACTTAAATAAAAAATCCAATTATGTTGGTTTATTAAAGAAATCTTTGATGCTTTCTTTAAATCACAAATTGGATTTTTTTGAATTTGCACAAAAGTATAAAATTCCAATTTTTGCCTCATTTAAAAAACATAATGATAAATTTTTAATTTCTGAATGTTTTGGTTTTGATGGAATCTCGATTCTTTCCAGCATAAGTACTAGCGATTTTTGGAAAGGAACTATAAAAAGTCAGAACAAATGGTACGAATTTTCAACTAAAAACAATAATTTACTTTCTTTTTATCAATTCTTCTCTTTTGAACAGAAAGATAAAATCAATTTTGTTTATATAAATGTTTTAGATAATGAAACAATTTTAATGATATGTGATAAAGTTGAAAATGAATGTATTTTCTGTAAAGATATTATTGAAGATTATAAAAATATACAAAATCAGCAGAAAATTAATTTATCTGAATTTAATAGAAACAAAGATGATGTAATAAATAAATATTCTATAAATTTCGAAAGTGTTATAAAAGATTTTATTGCAAATAATCTTAAAAATATTGAATATAATGAATATTTTACAGATGTTCTTTCAAAAGAAGTTTTTTATACATTAAAACAGCTTTTTGCTTTTCCCGATTATATTGCACAAAAAAATCCATTTGAATATAACATTTTATTGTTTTCAAAACAGAAATTACCAGATGAATTATTTAAAGCTCAGTTAAAATCTTCTTTTAAATCTATTTTTAATGAATATATTGATTTAATTGAAATTGAAGATAAAGAATCTGTTTTATCATATTTAGAAGTACAAGAATTTTTACAGGAAAAATAAATTGGAAATTAAATATCAGATAACAAAAGATGGAAACAAAACTTTTTCTGTAGATTCCATTTTGTATCATTCTGCTTATGCACCAGAAAAAGAATCTGAAAGATTTGTAGATTCCATAACATTACCTGAAAATACAAAACTATTATTTATTATTGAACCTGGTTTATCATATTCATATAATTTTTTAAAACAAAAATATCCTGAAATTAAAATCATTGCCATACGCCTTTTAAATAATTTAATCGATGAAAATTCTTCATGGGATTATATCATAAATTTTAATCAGTCAAGTTTTGGACAGACATTATTACAATCATTTAAAGAAGAAGATTTATTGGAATCTAATATAATTGCATGGAATGTTGCAGAAAAACTATTTAAAACTGAAATTACATCCATAATAAATATTTATAAAGATTCATTAAATGATGCAAAAACAATTCTTATTACAAGACAGTTTTTCGAAAAAAAATGGCTTATTAATGCGTGTAATAATATTAAATTTTTAAATCAGACATTATCATTATCAAAAGTTAACATTCCTGTAATAATTGCAGCTTCAGGGCCTAGTTTACAAAACAATATCAATGAATTAATAAAAAATCGTGATAAGTTTTTTTTAATAGGACTTTCTTCTGCCCTACCCGTATTAATAAAAAATAAACTGTACCCGGATTTAGCATTTTCTACAGACGGCGGTTATTGGGCTGGAAAACATCTTAACTGTCTAATAAACAAATCAATTCCTATAGCCATAAGTCAGGAAAGTTATTTACCTAAAAAACTTTTAACAACCAGTAAAATTTTACCATTGCATTATAATGACGGTATTACTAAAGATTTTTATAATCTTACAAACATAGAATATTTAGAAATCCAAAGAAATCCTACAGTATCTGGAACAGCTTTATTATTTGCAAAAGAACTTACAGATAGTGATATTTATTTATGCGGTTTAGATATGACTAATACAAAAGGATTCAGTCACAGTCAGCCAAATATTTTTGAAATTGAAAATTCAACTTTAGACAACAAATTATTTTCAAAAGAAAAACGCATTTCAAAAACTTTCATCTACAGCAGCCAATTGAATCTTTATAAAGACTGGTTCAATAATTTAGCTGATGTAAAAAATATTTTTAGAGTAATAAAAAATCCACAGAATAAACTTGGAAATATAAAAGATATTGAATCAATAGACTTTTCTAAATATAAAAATTTAAATAATCACACATATTTTATATCACAGAAAAAAGAAAATAATGATTGTAAAAAATTATTTAATTATATAAAAAATAACTGGGATTGTGACAGTTGGAAAAAACAGATTTTTCCAGCAGATTATTTTTCTATTAATCATAAAAACACAAAAGAAGAAAAAGATAAAGCAATAAAAAATTTAAATGATAAAAACGAAAACCTTAAATTAAAAATAAGGAAGATTTTAGATGATTAATAAAAGTATTTATAAAAATATAATTCTGGCAAAAAACGATACGGAAATTCCAGTTTTAGAAGATGGAAGAACTGTAGATTCAAAATATAATCCTGAAAATGATGCAAAAAGAATAACAGAAACTTTACCAGAACAATGTGATTTTATTATTCAAATTGGTATTGGAAGCGGGGTATTAACAAAAGAATTAATCTGTAAGTTTCCAAAAGCAGTAATTATCTGTATTGAAAACAACAGTGATGATATTTCATTTTTATCATCTTTAAAGAATATTAAAGAACTTTCAAACAATAAAAATATTATTTTTTCTACTTCTCAAAACATAATTGAAGATTTATTAAATAACTATGTACCATCATTTTATAATAATTTACAGATTGTAGAAAATAAAGCCTGGTGCATGATAAATCAGGAAAGTTATTCTTTAATAAAACAAAACATAAATTATGCACTAAAATTAATAAGTGCAGATTTTTCAGTACAATGTCACTTTGGAAAAATCTGGATGTCTAATATTTTAAACAACCTTAAAAAAGTTGATAAGTGTACAATTCCAGAAATCAAAATAGATACTAGTAAAACAGCAGTAATTCTTGCAGCAGGACCAAGTTTAGATGAATCAATTAAATTACTGGAAAAAGAAAACAATTATTTTGTTATTGCAACAGATACAGCATTTTCTGTTTTACGAAAAAAGAATTTATCTTGTGATGCTGTAATAAGCATTGATGCACAAACTGTTTCTCACAATCATTTTTTTAACAGCAAAAAATATAAAGATACACTTTTTATTTTTGACTTATGTTCAGATAAATCTGCTGTAAACTATGCAGTAAATCATAATCTAAAAACAGTTTTCGCATGTACAGGGCATCCTCTATCTACACTAGCCTATCTTGAATATAAAGATAATTTTTTAAATCTTTATAATGGAAGCGGAACGGTTACAATTACAGCTTTAGATTTTGCAGTAAAAGCGGGATTTTCAAAAATAAATGTTTTCGGTGCTGATTTTTCCTACAACAAGAAACCTTATACAAAAGGTGTTTATCTTGATGATTTATATTCAAAAGAAAGTTCAAAGATTATAAACAGTGAAAAATTATTTAATAAATTAATGTACAGAACTCCTTTAGAAAATGAAAATTCTAAAAAAACAACATCAGTCTTAAAATCATACAGAGATTCTTTTGAAAATTATTTATCATCACAAAATTATAACTATAAAAAAGAAAATGAAATTTATTCCATAAAAATTAAAAATGAAAATACTCTTTACCAGTTAAAAAATATTTTTAATTACAATGCATTTTTAAATAATTTTAAATTTATTGAAAAAGAAATTACATCAATAAAAGATTTAACTAAATACGATATTTCTCTTTTACCTCTAAACTCATGGCAAAAAAAATTCGATAATAGTAATAAGAAGAATTTTACAGAAATGTTAAAATATTCTTACAGTTTTATTGAAAAATATAAAAATTAATTATCAAATTTATATTAAAGGTTACTATGAAAAAGGGATTTGTCATTTTTTACTCAATTTTAATATCACTTGTATTTTTATTTGCTCTTGGATATTTTGGATATAATATTTATATCGAAAAAATTACAGGCGAAGAAAGAATCGAAAAAAGATTTAAGAATTTCAGCTATAAAGTTAATAATATCATCAATAGTGAAACAGATTACAATGTAATTAAAAGAAAAATCACGGATGTAGTTGGTGATGTTAATGATTTTTCAAATATAAGCGTAGTTCTAAATAATCAGAATATATATTCTTATCCAGTTTCTATTTATGGTTCAACAGAAAGCAATTCTAAACTTATTAAAGATAAACGTATTACATTTGAAACAGAAGCTGGACTTGTTTATATTTATGCTTCTTTATATACATTAAGACCAGTTTCAATTTATTACTATGGTAAAACTGCATTTATAATTATTTTTATTGGTACAATTATTACTGCAATTTTAATTTTAGTTTCTAACAGTTTACAAAAAGAATCAAAAGAAAAAATTAATCAAGAAGTATTTAATGATGAAGTTCAGGTTAGAAATTATGAACCAAAAGTTGAACATACAGTAACTCCTGTTCAAAATGATGATATTGATTATTATGATGATTCAAAAGAAATTTATTTACCAAGTGAAGAAATAAAACCACTTAAAATAGATTCTAATTCTCCAGAAGGTCTTTTCTCGAATAGAACAGGTTTTGGATGGAGAAATTATCTTGAAACCAGATTAGATAATGAATTAAACAGAGCAACTGCTTCTGAAGTAGATTTATCTTTATTTATTATTAAGATTGAAGGCATCGAAAAAAATCAGGAACAATTAACTCGTGTTTGTAAATACATTTCTACTGCATTCCAATTTAAAGATTTAATTTTCGAATATAAAGAAGATACTTTTGCAGCAATTAAAATCGGAGAAACAATTGATGAAGCATTAACTTTTGCAGAAGATTTAGTTTCAGAAATTAATAAAATAACACAGAATAATAATTGTCAGATTGGTATTTCGTCCAGAGCAATAAGACTTTTAAGTGCACAAAGATTATTAAAAGAAGCTGAAGAAGCATTAGCACATACAGATTTAAAACATGATACACCGATTATTGCATTCAGAGTTGATGCTGTAAAATACCAGAAATATATGGAACAGATGAACTAATTTTTCTTCTTAGTAGTTTTAGTATTTTCTGAAGCAGTCTGATTTTCGGAATTATTTTCCTGATTTTCAGACTGTTTTTTATTATTAATTACAGTCGTAAAAGAATCTATTTTTTTTGATTCACTGAATTTTTCTTTTAATTCTTCAACTAATTTTTCAGCAAGTTCATAATTTTCCTGTAATAAAACAATAGATATTTTATTTTCAAAATATTCACTTACTTCCGGATATTGAGTAATTAATTCATCATAAATATTTAATGCTTCGGTTAATTTATTATTATTTGCATAAATAAATGCCATGGAAGCCTTTAGAGAAGAATTATCTTTATCTCTTTCTAATAAAACCTGATAATAAGCTTCTGCTTCTTTCCAGTTTTGCATTAAAGCATATGTATATGCTATTTTATAATAAATTGCCCAGTAATTATTTGGATTTTCTATTGCCTTTTTATAATAAACTAATGCTTTATCATATTTTTCAAGATTAAAATAAGAATCTGCAATTTCCAAATACTGATTATATAAATCATTATTAATTGCATCTGTTTCTCCTGGAACCGAAATTTTTAAAGATTCACAGGAGAAAAATAAGATTGATGATAAAGATAATGCTATAAAAAGTTTTTTAATATTCATAAATTAATTTTTAAATTATCCTAAAACAATTTTTTCAATTTCATATAATTGTGATTTATATAATCCTGAAATATTATGACCATAATCAGCAATAAGTTGAATCATATTTCTTGGAGCTTCTTTAGTATCACAACCATTAAGACGATCCCCTGCATCACCTAAACCTGGCATAATATAAGCTTTTTCATTCATTACTGGATCAAGCCAGAGTGTATAACAAGTACAATTTTCCAAGGCTCTTGTAACACGAATAGATCCTTTTAATGTTGAAATTGTATTAAAGAATGCAATTGATTTTGGATGAACACCCTGTGACTGTAAATATTTAACAACTGTAACTAAAGAACCGCCTGTTGCATTCATTGGATCTGCAAAAATCAAATCTTTTCCGTCTAAATCTTCCAGATTAAAGAAAGATTTATTTAAATCCATAATATATTCCATATCAGATTCATTCTTTGTGTCATTTCTGCTGATTTTAAATAATGCAAATGGAGTTTTATATCCATGTGAAGAATATTCTTCTATTTCTTTAGACATAATCATACTTGGCAATAAAGCACCTCTGAGCATTACACATACAGCAGTATTTTCTATTTTATGATCTATATCTGGAATTTTATGAACAGCATAATTTTGTACAGGGAAAGTTACAGGAGTTTTTACAATCATATGACCTTTTTTATCACTATGCTGATCTGTATATGCCATTCTAAAAAGCATTTCATAAGCACGCTGACTGTAATACATAAATTCCTGATGATCAGTACGTTCATCTCTTAATTTTGAAATTACTCTTGAACATTCTGCATGAGCACCTTCTTCTGTAACAAAAGAATATACTTTAATATTAGGATGTTTGGCACAAATTTTCTGCATTTCATGACCCATTTTGTCATATCCGTCAACAATTTTTTCTTCATCAACAGGATCAAAAGATTTCATTGTTTCTTTAAACATAACTTCAAGATTTTTTAAATCTTCATTATCTTCTTTTGTAAGATATCCGTCTAAGTCTTCTGCTTTTAAAATGATTTTATCTTGTGCCATATATTACCTCTTTTCTATAAAACTAAGATTTTATATAATTTCGATTTTTCTATATGAATATTTTTTACAATTAAAATATTATCTGTTGGAGTTTCACAATCTGCATTTGTTAAACCAAATGCTAAACTTAACAATGCCTTACCTCTTGTTAAGAAAGAACTGCTTTTAAATGCAAATGCAAAATCAAGCAAATACTGATCTGGATAATCCGGGTCAATTTTAAATGCACCGCTTACATCAATAAGTTTAAGATCTAAACTTGTACCCATAAACATTGTCAAATATGACTGTGGATTACTTGCATAAAATCTGATTTCATTATCTGCACCTTTTAAATATTTGTAAAGATCATCTTTAATTTGAGAATACTGTTTATTTAAAGATTCTTCTGCAGGGATAAAATGAATTTTATCATATTCAGAAAGCATATGTTCAATATTTCTTCCTAGGCAAACTATATTGTTTGAAGGAAATGAAACAGAAAGAGAGTTATAATCATAAATTTTATATAGATTATTTCCATTTTCCGGAACAAAGTTTTTATTACTCCAGCCATTTTTCTGTGTTAGAATTTTTGGAATATATTTTACAGGAATATCTGCTTCTAAAGCACCTTGAATAATATTAACATTTTTTTCTCTGTTTAATCCAAGGTATACTTTATCTATTTTTTGAGTAATTGTTTTTATATCACTTTCTGATACATTTTTTAAATTGTTCTTTAAGATATTAAAAGACAATTCTGTATCAACCTTAGTAGGAATTGCAATATAAAAAGAGTTGTCTGAATCAATTAATGATAACGGGTCAACTGTAGTTAAAGTCTGTTTTTCTACAGTTTTACATCCAAAAAATAAACTTGAAATACAAGCTAAAGTAAAAATAAAACTATGCTTTTTCAATTTTAATACTCCATTTTTTATCATCAGCTTCTACTATTGTAGCATTACTAAGATTTTCCTGCCAAGTATAAGATGATGCTAATGTTTCGTTTGAAACAAAATCAACGAACATTTCAAATGCATCTTTTAAGTCGCCGTCTCCACCGACTGTAAGTTTAATTCTGTCTGTTACTTCGAGTCCGCTTTCTTTACGAAGATTCTGAATACCACGAATTAAATCACGAGCATAACCTTCTTTCTTAAGTTCATCTGTAATTTTTGAATCAAGACCTACAGTTAATGTTCCTTCGTTCAATACTTTAAGATCATCTTTTTCGAAACGTTCAACAAGTACTTTTTCTGTATCAAGTTCAACTGTTGTGCCTTCTACATCTATAGAAAGTTTTGTTCCTTCAAGAATTGACTGAATCTGTTCACTTGTTAATGTTGCAATAACAGCAGCGGCTGCTTTCATTTTAGGTCCAAGTTCTTTTCCTAAAACTTTAAAATTAGCCTTTGCTTTATATTCAACAAGTTCATCTTCTCTTTCGTGGAAAATTACTTCTTTTACGTTTAATTCTTCACGGATACAGTCTTCCATTTCTGCAAGAACTTTCTTTTCATCTGTATTACGAGTAACCAAAGCAACACTTGCCAATGGCTGACGGTTTTTAAGATTAAATGTATTACGTAAACTGTGCCCCATTGAAACTGCCTGTTGAACAGTAGCCATCTTGAATTCAAGAGCTTCATTAATCCATTTTTCATTTACAAGTGGATAATCACATAAATGTACAGATTCTTTATCATTTTCTGTTTTAAGATTCAAATACATTTCTTCTGTAATAAATGGAACAAATGGAGCTGCAACTTTTGCAAGTGTAATAAGAGCAATATAAAGTGCTTCATATGCTTCTGCTTTATCGCTGTCATTTTCTGATTTCCAGAAACGGCGGCGGCTTCGACGGATATACCAGTTATTAAGCTGATCTATAAATTTAACGATTGGATCTACAGCTAAAGATAAATCATAATCATCTAAAGCTGCAGAAACATCTTTAATAAGTTTTTGAGTAATAGAAAGAAGCCATGCATCCAAAGGATTTGATGGAAGCTTATTATCAAACATATGTCCTGTTGGAGAAACTTTATCAATATTTGCATATGTTACAAAGAATGAATAAGAATTCCACCAAGGAATAATAATTGATTTTAATACATCTCTAACACCATCGTCTGAATAGCGTAAATCATCTGCTTTTACAACTGCAGAATGGATTAAGAACAAACGAAGAGCATCTGCACCAAATTTATTGATAGCTTCTACAGGGTCTGTATAGTTACGTAATGATTTAGACATCTTACGTCCGTCACTTGCTAATACAAGTCCGTTTACAACACAGTTCTGGAAAGCTGGACGGTCGAACAAATGACTTGCCAAAATTGTAAGTGTATAGAACCATCCGCGAGTCTGATCAAGACCTTCTGAAATAAAGTTAGCAGGGAAATGTTTTTCAAAATAATCTTTATTTTCAAAAGGATAATGCTGCTGTGCATAAGGCATAGAACCACTTTCAAACCAGCAGTCAAATACTTCTGGAATACGATGCATTGTTTTTCCACATTTTTTACATGGAATTGTAATTTTATCTACATATTGTTTATGTAAATCATCTGGATATATACCGCTTAATTCTTTAAGTTCATCTCTGCTTCCTACACAGATAACGTTTTTACATTCAGGATCATCACAATGCCAGATTGGAATTGGATTTCCCCAATAACGGTTACGGCTTACAGCCCAGTCTCTAGAACCGGCAAGCCATTTACCAAAACGTCCTTCTTTAATATGAGCAGGCTGCCATTTAATCTGTGAATTTGCTTTAAGTAATGCATCATGATGATCAGCAACTTTTACAAACCATGAACCAATTCCACGATAAATTAATGGAGAACCACAGCGCCAGCAATGAGGATATGTATGTAAATGCTGTTCTTTCTTAATTAATTTACCTTCTTTCTTAAGACGGTCCATAATATCTTTATCACAGTCTTTTACAAAACGTCCGACATAATCAGGAACTTCTTTTGTAAATTTACATTCTGCATCAATTGGTTCTACTTCTGGAACACCGCTTCCTGCAAATACTTTATGGTCATCTTCACCAAAAGCAGGTGCAATATGAACAATACCAGTACCATCATCTGTTGTAACATAATCTGCATTGAACATGCGGAAAGCACCTTCAGTACATTTAAGTTTTGAATCTTCTTCACATTTTTTTGCATCAGAATACTGACTGAAATATGGGAATAAAGGTTCATAACGAGCACCAACAAAATCCTTACCTTTATGACGATAAATAATTTCATAAGCTTCTGGATCTTTATAATATGCACTAAGACGAGCTTCTGCAAAAATATAATAATCACCTGATTCTTTATCTTTGATTTTTACATAATCAAGTTCTGGTCCCATACAAAGACCTAAGTTTGAAGGAAGTGTCCAAGGAGTTGTTGTCCATGCAATAAAATATGTATGACCGTTTGTCATATCAGGATCATTTACGCCTTTTGGAGCTTGTGTAATCTTGAAACGAACAGTAACAGTCATATCGTTTACATCTTTATAACCTTGAGCAAGTTCGTGTGTAGAAAGAACTGTAGAACAACGTGGACAATATGGAAGAATATATTTTCCTTCGTAGATAAGTCCTTTATCCCATAAAGTTTTTGCTACCCACCAGATAGATTCCATATATTCAGGATTCATTGTTTTGTAATCGTGATCAAAATCTACCCAACGGCCCATACGAGTAATTGTTTTACGCCATTCAGATGTATAACGGAGAACAGAAGCTTTACATGCATCATTAAATTTATCTACACCCAAAGCTTCGATTTCGTGTTTCGAGTTAATGCCTAATTCTTTTTCAATTAAGTTTTCTACTGGAAGACCATGACAATCCCAACCAAAACGGCGTTCAACCTTTTTGCCTTTCATTGTCTGGTAACGTGGAATAATATCTTTAATAGTTGATGGAATAAAATGTCCGAAATGTGGAAGACCTGTTGCAAATGGAGGTCCGTCAAAGAATACATATTCTTCAGAACCTTCTCTCTGGTCTAAAGATTTTTTAAAAATGTCATTCTTTTCCCAAAATTTTAAAACTTCTTCTTCCTGTTCAGGAAAGTTAACTTTTGGATCAACTGGTTTAAAGCTCATAATTATAATCCTATTATAAAAATTTAAATATATTTCTATAATAATATCATAATTACAAACTTTATTCCATATTGCTTTTTTTTCTATTGCAATTTCTTTTCTACTTTTTCACGATTATTTGTGTAATAAAGTAAAGAAAAATTATTAGTATTAAGTTTCTTGATAAATGTTACATATCGTCCGTTTGGAATCATATTCTGAGCAACTGTTAAATATTTAGTCGCAGATGAAAAATCTTTTGATTCAAAATAAAACTGAGACAAATAGATTGATGCATAATATTTTTCGAAATCTGTTGTAGCATTATTATATGCCTTTAAGAAATATTCACCTGCTTTTTTTGTACTTCCGCCACCAATTGAAGGTGCAAAATAATACCATAAACCAGCATTAATTAAAGCAAAAGAAAAAGTCGGATATTTTTCAAGAAGAGCATCGTAATCATCTTTTTCCTGCAAACCTAATTTAATTGCTGTTGATTGTGGAAGATACTGCATTGTAGAATTGATTACATCACCACTAGATAAAATGTACCATTTATTTTTTTCATCAGTTTTATGATTTTCATTCCAGGCAATAATTTTATTATATTGTGTCATAATCATATTTTTAAGAGAAGAATCTGTTGCATTCTTTTCGTAAACATAACTGTATTTTTCCTGTACAATCATATTTTCTACAATAAGTTTTGCTTCATCCCCTATTGTCTTCCACTCTGCTGATGATTTGATTTTTGTTTCAAAATCACTAATGCTTTTAATTGCTGAATCGCTTGTAGAACATTTTCTTGTGTCAAAGCGCATCTGCAAAGTCTGCAAAACCATCTTATTTTCTGCATCTGTAAGATTTTTTGCAGCAAATAAACTGTTACCAATATTTAAAATCAATAAAATAAAAAAGAGTTTTTTCAGTGTTTTCATATGCTTATTAAACAATAATTAGGTGATAAAGGCAACACAATTTTTTAATCTTTTTTTGTTTAATATTACTAAATTTCTTTATTTATAATTAATTTTTAACAATTAAAATGACACTTTTAGTAAAAATGTAAAAATAAATTAGTATATATCTTGCTTTTATTGAATAAAAAATATAAAATACAAGTATGAAATTAGATAGTAAAAAAGAAATTCCAATTTTCTTTGCATCAGATGATAATTATGCGCCATTTTTGGCTGTAACTTTGAAATCTTTACTCTCAAATGCGTCTAAAGATTATTTTTATAAAATTCATGTACTTACTTCTAAAATCCGCACAGAATACAAAACTAAAATATTAAATACACTTACAGAAAATGCATCAATTGAATTTATTTCACTTTCTAAAGAATTAGATAAAATCAAGAGCAAACTTCAGTTAAGAGATTATTATTCAATGGAAACATATTATCGTTTCTTTATTGCAAATCTCTTTCCACAGTACAACAAAGTTTTATATTTAGACTGTGATATTATCATCACTGGTGATATTTCTGAATTATATAATACAAACATTAAAAATTATCTTGTTGCTGCAGCACAGGAACAGGTAATGGCTCACTATGATGTTTTTGGAAATTATGTAGAACAGGCATTAGATGTTAAATGCAAAAAATATTTTAATGCAGGTGTACTTCTTATTAATACAGAAATGTTCAGAGCTTTTGATATTCAGGGACGTTTTATTACTCTGCTTAAAAAATTTAAATTCAGAGTAACACAGGATGAAGATTATCTTAATGTTTTATGTAAAGACAGAGTTAGATATTTAGATATCGGCTGGAACAAAATGCCTTTCGAAGAAGAAGATTATGATGAAGCAAATACTAAATTAATTCATTATAATTTAGGCTGGAAACCATGGCATTATGATAATGTAAAATATCAGGAATATTTCTGGTACTACGTTGAAAAGACAGATTTCGCAGATCAGATTAAACAGATTTTAGCTGATTATGATGATGAAAAGAAATTAAAAGATAAAAAATCATATGAAAATCTTCAGCTTTTAGCATTGGAAGATACAACTGACCCTAACAATTACAAAAATACTCTTGATAGAGAAAGAAAAGGTCATTACATTGTTAATAGCATTAATACAATTGTACAGATGCCTGGTGTTAAAAACATATACAGAATATTGTGTAACTGGAAATATGTGGCTAGCTTCACCATCTAGTAGAGCACAATTTATTTTAAGAGTTGATAATAACGGTCAAGTTGACTGTGATGGATATCCAGGAAAAAGTGAAGGTTTTAGACCTATAGTACGATTAAAATCAAGTGTTCAACTTGAAAGAGATGGTGAAAATAAAGACTATAAAGAAATAGTTAATCTTATGAGTAAGATGGCTAGATAAAATAAAGGAGGAATTCAAATGGGTATTTTTGGTGGATTTACTCATGAAAGTAATTATACTAGTAATGAGACTGTAGTGGATAAAGATTCTAAGAAGACTACTATCGATGAAGACGATGATAAAAATGTTAAAGCTGATAGTTATGTATCTAGAGCTGTAGATGATGGTGATTCAGCTGTAAAAGAATCAGCTAATAATAAAAAGAATACATCCAAGAGTAGAGTTAAGAAAAATGCTGATAAAGCTTTGGATGGTGTAATGAGTGATTGTGGTGACGGTGAATGTGGTGAATGCTCTGAGGCTTCTAATGATTGGGAAAATGATCCAGAATTAGCAAGCATGTTAGAAGCAGCAAAGTCTAAGAAAAAGAAAGTTAAAGAAAAGGTTAAGAAGCAAGCTTCTAAATATAAGAAAGCAGCCAAAGAAAAGGGTGCTGATGATGAAGAAATAGATGATAAATTAGATAAGGCTTCTGATAAAGCTACTGATGCAGCTGAGGAGAAGAATAAGAAATCAAAGAAGAAAAAAGGTAAAGATGATGATTCAGAATCCGATGAGGATTTAGCTGAATCTTATATGCTTGCTGCTATGAAAGAAGCAGTAGAAAGAATGAATGGTAAGGTTATTAAAGAATCAACTTCATTCTCTTCCAAATATGCTAATACTGATAAAGCTATAATTGAATCTTTGGTTATGGATCTTATGATTAAGCCTATCCCAAAGAAGAAAGGTCTAAGAGAAGCAACTAGATTAAAGTTAAAGCCTGATTTTGAATATCCATATAAGAATCCAATGTATAATCAGGTTGTTAGAGAGTATATGGATCTCAAAGATCATAATACTAGAATAATAACTGTATCAGTTAATGAAGAAGATCAGAGTAGATTAGTTACTGCGTTAACTGGAAAGTTATATGATCTTATTGTCGATAAGGTTGATGATATTGACTTTGGTGATATACCTAAGTCTCGTGGTGATATAACTTTAGTTCAAAACTATGATAAAATCACCGAATGTTTAGAAATCATCAATGAATTACTAATTAACTATAAACAGCCTACTGATACAGTAGATACTGTTAATGAAGCTATAAATAATATTAAAGAACGTGTAAATATGTTTAAGAAAGCATTTAATGCTAATGTGGAATTACCAATGGTTATGTATAATACTATGGTAATGGCTATTATAGCTTCTACATCTTTAATGATATCAACTTCTATTGAATTTATAAAGAATCCTGGAGATGAAACATTTAAAGTGTCTCTAGATAGAGTTGGTATGAATAGAAGTAGAGAAAATATGTTATTTGAGAACTTGGAAAAGTTCAATGCTATGTGTAAATCTAAGAAGTTCGATGAGACTATGGATACAGTTATAGCTAATAGTGGAAAGCATAATCTATTAGGAGCAGAAGTTACTACTGTAGCCGCTATAGCTGCTGGTACCATTATACTATTTAACATATTACCTATTCTTAGAGAACTTACATACTTCTTCTTCTACAGTAAAGTTAGAGTATCAGATTATTTCAATCTTCAAGCAGATCTATTACAGTTGAATGCTGAGAATTTGAAGCATAGTAATAGAGAAGTTGCTGGATCTGATAAGGATAAAGTAATTAAGAGACAGTTAGGTGTAGCTAAGAGATTTAGACAACTTGCAGACTTTTTAGCTGTAGATGCTAAGAAATCTGATGTTTCTAGTACTAAAGCTATACAGCAAGATACAAAGAAGATCAAAGCTGATGAAGTTATGGATACACTTCCAGACAGTACAGCATCTGCATTGTTTTAATAGATTGGAGTGAATCAAATGGATAAGTATAGAATAGATAGTTATCAATTATCTAAAAAGATTCAGTCATATAATGAATCTAGACAAGCTAAATTAGAAGCTGAAGAAATGATAAAAAATAAAAGATATAGAGAAGAGAAACAATCTGCTAACGAGTCTTATGTAAAGTATGCTAAAGAGAGAAGTATGGAAGAGTCTTATAATAAGGCTTATTCTGAAAACAAGCGTAACTTTAAAAAAGGATTATTAGTAGAGTGCTTGTATAATATATATAAAGAAGCAGTGGATTCTCTACCACCAACATTCATATCTCCTTTAGTAGAATCTGGAATAAATTTAGAACTAGCTCAAAGATCTATAGTTACAGATTTTGTAAATGAAGAGGGTATGGATAATCTTCTATTTAGATTTAAGAGAAAGAATGTATTACTAGCTGAATGGGCTAAGTTGATAGAAGAAACAACTAAGAAATGTTGTTCTAAAGATACCAAGAATGGAAAGGGAGAATATTTAATCCCTGGTGAGATTAAAGATGATTTCTTTGCATCATTAGCAACCTCTACTCCAGATGATATATCTAGTTCTATAAAATCTAAAGTGATAGCTTCTATAGATTCTTTCTTAGATAGTAATCAGAAGACTAGAGATGCTGTTAATGATATAGTGAATAAAGCAAATAATAAGATAGATGCTGAAGCCGATTCCAATATTGGTGAAAGCGTTAGTTTTAAGACTAGGGCTAAGTGGAAACAGACCATTAAGAACCAAAAGAGAACCCTTCTTGGTGAGATGGTTACTAGATTGGCAAAGACAACTCTAAAGGATAGTAAAACTTATTCAGATTATATAAATGAAGATGGTGGTATCAATATGGATAACATAGTTGGTACCTCTATAGTCATGTATACATTCTTAGAAATGGTTAATAGTCTTGATCTTAGACCTGTAGATGAAGCTTATATTAATAAGAAAATATCTGAAATCTAAAAATGATAGAGGCAGCATCAAGCTGCCTCTGTTTTTATTTTAAAAACTATCCAGTTTATGAGATCATAATAAGATAACAACATCAACATTTCTACTATTCGGAACACTGACAATATTAATATTGAACAGTCTTGATATGTTATATTTTAATATGGTAACTAGTTCTTTTGGTGTATATTTATTATTACAATACCTATCTAGAACTAGACTGGCAAACTTTGTTATCTCTTCGATATTCAAATCAATAATTTCATTCATTATGAGAGAAAATTTGGAATACAAATCATTCAAGATAAGCATAGTATTATTCTTGAAACAATTTATATAATTCTTACGTATTGTCATCCCAATTCCTAAAGGTTGAGATATAATATGAGGTTGACTAGATATATTCCAATTACGTATATCATCAACCATACTAGAAAGATGATTTGCATATATAGAATCAAATAATATCTCTCTGAATTGTCTAATCATAGTATATAAATTTACAGTTTCAAATTTATCATATCTATTATCCATTTACTAGGACCCCTTTATCATCAAAATATTTTAAGTTTTGATTGTCTGTCCTCTTACTAATAACTCTATACTGGTGTTTATTATATAAACCATTAAGATATCTTAATGTGATTTCCACTCTTGGTAAAATTGAATAGTATTTATCAACCATACCTCGTACAACACAAGAATCATCAATCCAAACATTCTTGTTATACATATCAGAATATTTCTTTCCAATATTATCCCAATCAGGTTTAGTCATTGGTCTAATAATTCCAATCTCCGAAAGAATAGTATCTGTTATGTTAAAATAACTAGGTGTTTTACTAAAAGTTACATAATCTACATCACAAGGAGTGTAGATTAGTTCACTAAACTCTTTAAATTCTTCATTACTTATCAATCTTTTCATATATCTATTATCTTCAGCTCCAGTAATAGAATATACATGAATGAAGTTGCTATTACTTAAAGCCATATTAGTTATATTAGATCTATTAACAAGTCGTACTCTAGGTCGTGGCGAACCTTCCGGTTCTTCATAGAGTACGACTTTGAAAACTTTGTAATACATATTATTCAAAAGAAGATCTTTCTTCTTAAGTATTCTATTATATTGTATATCACTATTGATATTGAGCTTATCACAAAGATAATTCAATCTTTCAATATCGTCTTTAGGAATATCATTATATTTCAAATCATATTCTTCAGACTTTTTCTTTCTTGTCTTATGTTTCATTTATATTACCTCTCTTTCTAATTATTCATAGAGAGTGTTATTTTTAAAAGTGTGTTTAAAGTTCTTCATTTAATATAGTGGTTATCTTATTTGTATTTTTTTACAAATCACACTATCGAATGAAAATCTTTCACTATTCGGGGGTTGATCGTTATATACTAAATAATATAATATAAAAATTTCGTTATCCTTCTATTTCCCTTCTCAGTCTTACTGAGATATTAATATGATTGTAAAAATTTACAATTTGATATTATAGTATAATACTTATACCAATATATGCTCTAATTGGAAAGACTTTATAATAAGAGTTTGTATGAATTTTGTCAAATCTTGTTGATTATATAGTAAAATACAATAATTCATCTAAATCAATACAATTAGAAAGGTATCCTGTAATTATAATGCGATATTTTAAATACCCCGCTACCACCACAC
This sequence comes from uncultured Treponema sp., assembly GCA_937892225.1. Taxonomy (GTDB): domain Bacteria; phylum Spirochaetota; class Spirochaetia; order Treponematales; family Treponemataceae; genus Treponema_D. Next base: position 2,586 of record CALAUH010000013.1, on the reverse strand, counting down.
AGGAAATCTTTAAAACTTTATGAGAGATGAAGTACTATAATTTAATCGTATCTAAAATAGTGTGTTTAGAAAGAGTACTTTTTCTCATGGTAATAAAATAGTAAAAACTAAGGAGGTTTATGAAATTATGCAATATATAGTAAAAACCGATAAGCCTTTATGGGTTAGAGAGAATCCAGATAAAGATTCAACTACTATAAATATAGTAAAGCCTAATGAAACATTTGAAGCTATAGATTATAAAGATGATTGGATTAAATCTTATAAAGGTTGGATATACACTAAGAATTCTAGTGGTGATCTAATAGTTGTAAGTAATATTTATGATAGTAAAAAAGTAAAGATGGGATTTGCTGCTTCTTCCCCATCTGGAAGAAGCAGTGGATCAGCTACAGATTTTTTAAAGAAAGATGATGATGGCAATTTAGTTGTTGGAGAAAGATATACTAAAGACGGAATTGAATATACTGTAATTGAAGAAGATGGTGGTTATGTTGCTACCGCTGTAAATCCAGAAACAGGATCTACATCTACATGGAATATAGATAATACTGGAGATAATGTAACTAGAACAGTTTATATGTCTAATGCTGATGGAGTAGATCCTAATGTTATATCAGCTAAGAATGTTACTGTTATAAATCCAGATGGAACTCAATATACTGAAGTTTGGAAAACTGATGAAGATGGAGATCCGTATTATGAAAGAACTGAATATAATGCTGATGGAACTGTAAAAGAAGGACCTACCAAATATGATCCAGATGAAAGCGATTATTATAGATTAGATGATCAAGAAACTTTAGAAGCTTTACAATCAACAGAGATGTTTGCAACTTCTCCAGAGATAAAATCTTTAAGAATAAAGAATATTCAAAGTGTTTTAGGAATGCCATATCAATATATGGAATCTGTTGATAGAAGATTGGATAGTTCGAATGATGGAGCATTCGGTAGAAGATATGCTGAAAAGATAGTAGCAAGAATGCCACTTTTAATTATGAGTGCTGGTGAACCTAATTTTATGGGTGGTATGACAGAAGATGAAAAGAAAGATGTTGTTCAGAGAATAATAGATGAGTCTGCTGGAGATCTTAATGATGTAACTAAAAAAGGTGGAAGATATTATACATTTAAAGAACGTAGTGATTTGTATATGAAATATGTATCTCCTCTTTGTCAAGCTGGAGCTCATTTCTTAGGAATAGCAGACAAAGTATTACCATATTCTGGTGGAGTATCTTTAGATACTTATAACTGGGCTAATTATAATGATCCAGAAATATCAGCTAAATTAAATTATAGAAACTCAGTAGCTTTTTATATTCATTCAGATACTCAAATATCAGATTCATTTAGTAATGGAACAACTAAGTCTCAATTAGCTGATAAAGTAAATCAATATTCTGATATGGCTAGAGAAATAGGATTCTTAGTTGGTAGTGCTGGTGGAGCATTAATGGAAAACAAATATACTAATGCTGTAGGTACATTACAAAACCAACAGAATTCTCAAGATTTTATGAATGATATGCTTGGTGGAGGAAATATGTTATCAGCTATAGGAGCAAATCTGTTAACAGTTGCTAAAGGTGGTAAACTTATATTTCCAGAAATATGGAGTGACTCATCATTTACAAAATCTTATAGTGTTACTATAAAACTTAGAACGAATGATTGTGATCCATTATCTTGGTATCTAAATATATTAGTTCCTATTTGTTTCTTACTTCCATTAGTAGGACCTAAACAAGATGGTGTTAATGGATATATATCACCATTCATAGTTAGAGCTTTCTATAAAGGATTGTTCAATTGTCAGATGGGAATTATAACTGATATGAATATATCTAGAGGTGAAAGTGGTAAATGGACAATGAATGGATTACCTACAGCTGTAGATATAAACTTTACTATAAAAGATTTATATGATGTATTAGCATTGAGTCCAGGAGATCAAACATTATTAGGACTAATGAATAATGTTGCTTTATTAGATTATATTGCTAATATATGTGGTATAAATATAAACGAACCAGATTTAAGTAGATTAGCTAAGATGTATTATGGATACTTTAAAGCAAATGTAAAAAATATATTAGAATTAAATGGATATAAACATTATGAAATATCTAATTTTGCCAAAAAAGGAAAAGAATCAAAAAAAGCAATGTAATCTTTGAATATATATGCTATAATTATAAATAAGAGTTAATGGCTAGGAAAGAATTATCCAGAATTTCGTATGCTTTGCATGTAAATAGGAATGATGTGTTAGAAGAAAAGGAACTTGTTCATAGAGCTAATTTGGTAGATTCTTTATACTTGAATAAAAAATAAGGTATAATAATATTCAAGTACTGGTTAATGCTGTAGCATTTTTAAAGTTTTTTACAAGAATGCAAATTAATTTTAGTTTACGTCTTGAAATGACTGAGATTTAATTGTGGAAATTGTAAAGAGGAGTTATAATATGCGTTTGTATAAACTGTTGAGGAAAATTGAAAATAATCCTGGAGATATCGATTCAGCTTTTTTTGTAAAATTGTTAGTTAAAGAAAAAATAGAATTTGTTGAGGAGAACAT
>CALAUH010000012.1 GCA_937892225.1 uncultured Treponema sp. | reverse complement strand
CTAAATTAAGTATAATAAATAATATACTTAATTTAGTTAATTTTTTTTATAATTTATTTAATTCGTGTAAATACTGCTTTTTTTGTTGATATGGAAATATCTCTGTCATCATTATCATTTACATCTCTATCATAATATTCTGTGTATGTAATAATGATTTTTGAGTGATTATCATTTTCTTTAAAATTATAAGTATATTTTATTAAAGTTCCATTTTCGTCAATATCAGTACGATTAAAATCACGTAAGAATATGTTAAGATTTTGAGTTGTTGCAGCAGGAAGATTAATTAATTTAGAAGTTATTTTATTATTATCATAATCATAAGTAAATTGTTCATCTTGATTATTTGCATTCAAAGATTTATTAGTATCCAAAAAGAGACGAGCATTATTTTCATAAACAATTTCATATTCTTTAGATAATGTTTTCTTTTCTATTTTATTTTCTAAAATAGTTATTTCATATTTATTAATTTCAGTTTTTACAAAATATGACCATTTTTCTCCAATACTACTTGTCATTTTAGTTTCAATATAATCTTCTTCAAGATAAGTTGCACCAGGTTCAAATACTAAATCTGCACCTTTATTTAATACTTCTAATTCATTTGCAATTTTTGTATAAACATATTGATATGAAGATACCAAAAATTCATTATCTGTATCTATTGTTTGATAATCATTTTTGATATTGCTTGTAACTGTAACAATCATTTTTGAAAAATCTTTACTTACTTTTACAGAATATTCAGTTGTCTTAAATTCTTCTGTATCATCAAATTTACTTATATAACTAAGTATTGCAATATATGGTCTTTGGTTAGCTGGTAATAAATTTTCTGTTTTATAAGTATAAGTAAATTCAAATTTATCTGGATTAGATTCAATATCATAATTACCATCTTCATTATATTGTCTTAATAAATAATCATAAGCAATTTTTTCTTTTGCTGTTATTTTACCTGAATAAGATTTTTCACTGGCTATTAATAAAGTATTTGAATTAATTTCTTCTACTTCAGAAAAATCTAAATTTGTAATATTATTGGAATATGAATAATATTTATATATATTATTACCATCATTATAGATTTCTTCTGAATTATTAATCATTTCTTCTTGATAAATACAACCAGGTTTGAAGAATTCAGTAAAAGATGATATTTTAACATAATCTTCCTTATCTATAGGTGTATCTGGTGTGTCTTCAATTTTACAAGAAATTGTAGAAAGTAGGGTAGAAAAAACTGTTAATAAAATTAGACTTGTTTTAATAAATTTTTTCATTTAAGCTCCTTAATACTTTTTATTATCTATTTTAAACTTTATATATGTCAAGTCATCTGCTTATGATTAAACGTTTTATAAATTAAATTTATTGTTTATTCATAAAATCAATAATTACACTGTTTACATTAATTTTAGAAAACTGTTCAGTCGGCCAGTTATGCATTCCATCTTGAATTAAAATCCACCATATCTTATTTTCTAGTGAATATAAAGTAGTTAAATCTGACAGGGGAGTAGTTTTATAATCTTTAAAGGTAAGGTTATTTAAACCTGCATAATATTCAAGAACTTTTTCCATAGAAGGATTTGGATTATATTTATTGCTGCCATTAAATTCCATAGGAACTATATCATCTTTTGTTCCATTTATCTGTATAATAGAAACGGGTTTTTTAGCATTTCTATATTCCCATACATCTTTTGGAACCATACCGCCGACACTTATAACACCTTTAAAAATATTCGGGTAAGTAATTGCAAGTTTATTTGCCATAAATGCACCGTTACTAAAACCACCGACAAATATGCGTTTACCAAGTGAATATTTATTTTGACAATATTTACATAATTTTATAATAAAATTCATATCAGTTTTAGAGATTTTATTATGATGATATTGCCAGCCTTTACCTTGAGTTTTATTGTCAGGATCAGTTGTTCCATCTATATAAATTACTGCATAATTATTAGGATTTGCCTGTTTTTCAAATTCTGTATACATTTTGAATAACGCTGCGCTTTCGCCCATACCATGCAACATAACAACCAGCGACGTATTTTCATCACAAGTTTCTGGAAGACATATTATAAAAGAACGCTTAAAGTCTTTATAAGTACATGTGTATAAATCTTTATTTTCATCATAAGTGATATTTTTAATTTGATTATTAAAAGATTTTGTAATTAGTGTTATGGCTGCAATTAATATAATGATTATGCCAATTTCAATAGTTATAATTTTTTTATTATTTTTCATAGTAATTCAAGTATGATATATACAAAACGTTTCGTCAATATAAATATTATATTACTAACTATAATGTATATTCTGTCTACCAATAAGTATATTTAAATAAGATTGATTATATGCTACTATTCTATCTATGAAATTGCAACAGAAAATTTATTTTGTAATATTTTTATTAATGAACTTATTTATCTCATGTAAATCAAAAGATATTGATGTTAACAAAATCAGACATAATCAATGGGATACCTTGAACATACCAGATAAATTTAATACAGGAGCTGATGAATCTGTAATTTTTTCAAAACATACTTCAAGCGGATATATCAGTGAAAATTTTAATTTAGTTATTCGTACAGACACAAAGACTCCTTATTATAATCTTTCATATTCTGCAAGTAAAAATCTTCCGGATAGAGTTACAATCACAAATTATGATTTTTCTGATATGAACTTTATAACAACCAGAATGTCTGAGTATTCAAATCATAAAATAATAACTTTTAATAATTGTAAATTCAAAGGTTTTAGAAATGATGCAGTTTCTAAAAATTCTTCTGGTAAAGCCTACTTTGTTTTTAATCACTGTAGTTTTTCTGGAAATGTCAGCAGCTCGTATATTGTATTAAATGATTGTAAAATCGGTGGCTTTACAACAGATGCCATGAATCCGTTACGCGAATTTTTTGTAAAAAATCTTTATGTATATGATTTAATGCATGATGGAAATAACAATGGAACTCATTTAGACGGATTACAGATTTTCGGTGATCAAAGATCCAGAAATAACGTGGTAGACGGAAAATGGATTAGTAAAGTTGAAACAGGTTATATTGATTTTGATAATGTCCGCTTTGAAATTCCGTCTATATATTATGAAGGAAATACTTCTTCAGTAAATGCCTGTGTAATGTTCGCCTTAGAATATAGTGATGTTAACAGCGTTAGTTTTAATAATCTGTATGTAAATGGCGGCGGCAAATGGTATCCGTTATATATGACAAACGGCAAAAATAATGAAAAATCAAAAAACAGAACTGGATGGTCACATAAATTCGTTAGAATGACAAATGTATATGTTTCTAATAATTATGGAACAATTTTTTATCCAGATAAAATAAAAGATGGATTTATAGCAAATGTAAATCATCATAATAAATTATTTGTAACATCTGTTTGGAAAGATGCTCAGGAAAAAGTTCATTTAATTGTTTCTAATGACACAAAAGATGATGTAAAACTTATAGTAAAATCTGATACAGGAACTTATGAATATTTAATTCCACATTGTCCAAGTAACTGGGCATTGAATGGAGAAAAAAACGGAGCCTCTGGAAGAGTTGATACAAAATCAGAAGAACCTTTAAAAGATTCAAAAGGCATACCTTACCAAAATTACAGATGGAAAGACATGCCTTTTGATATAGAAAAAATATTGCCTGACTCCCCTACTTTTATTGTCTGTTACCAGAATGATGAACAGATTCGTTATGTAAGTTTAGATGGAAATCAGCATTATTTTACAGAAATAAAAGATTAATTACTTTTTTTATGCAATTCATTAGGAAAGTTAAAATGTACTTTTCCTGATTCTTGAATAATTGTTGTTTCGTAATTTACATATTCTGTCTGTGTAATTGGATCTCTTGCTATAATCATAGCTATCCATTCAGTACCTTTATTAAAAAATTGCATTTCAAATGAATTAAAATCTTTTAAATGTATATCAAATAAATCACCACTTTTTCCACCTTTTAAAATTGTATGACCATCTGTTGCAATATTTATTTCATATTTTAATTCGATATCTTTGCAAATATAATTTAAATATTTTTTTCCATTTTTTTCGAATACTATATTCATAGTGTCTGGAAAATCCCATTTTGCATATAATTCAAGATCTTTTTTTATAATATATTCATTAGGTACAACTAATATATCATTCTGGTCAAACCATCCCAAAAATTTGAATGAAGAATCATAAGGATTAGGTAAATATTCTTCATTTAATTTTGAGCCACTTTCTAAAACTATTGTTTCTGGAACAGAATATCCTTTATCTGCAGTAAAATTTACAGAATAATAAACGGGTTCTTTTGATTTTTCTGGTGTATCTTTATTACATACAACTGAATGACATGATGAAAAACAGATTATAAGTAAAATATTAGAAAATAATAAATATTTTTTCATTGATATGCTCCGTGTTTAATAAAATAAAATTTAAAATTCTGCAGAATGAACTAAATAATATAATACATCATCAATTATTAATGTAGCAAAATAAGGTACTTCTTTTAAGTTAGAATCATTATCTTTATAGATTTTACCATTTTTTGAATAATCAATAATCATATTTTTTTTCTCAATTTTTATAGTTTTTACAGTATGATTATTAAGATCTTCCTGTGAATAATATAATTCATTATTAATTTCATAAAGAATTTCACAATTTGTAATATTAGTAAGGTTATCTTCTATAAAAACTTCATCTGATACTGGACCAAATGGACAATTATATTCAACAAATTTTGAACAGGTTTTATCTTTTAATTTTGTATAACCTTCGGATTCATTTCCTTTATACAAAGTTTTCTGAGTTTTTTCATCATAAAAAGAATATAAAGGATTATTATCTAGTTTTTTTATTACAATATTATCAAAATATTGAATTACATTAATTTTTTTATTATTATCAATTTTATTATTTTTATAAAAATTTATATTTTTTTCTGTCCAGACATCTCTATAATTATTATCTTCCTGAATATAAAATTCATAAAAATCTTCATCTGTATAAATTATATACCCTTCAATATTTTTTATTGGATTAATTTTGACTTCTTTTTTACAGCTGATAAAAGATATGGTTATTACACCGATTAATGTGATTAAAGTAATTTTTTTCATTGATTTGCTCCTTTTTATAATAACTTTTTTTTATTATAACATAGGATTTTGAAAATTGGGAAAAAATGTGTAAAAATTAATTAAGTGCTTGTTCAATTTTTTCTGCAATTCTTTGAATTACTGAAACACAAACGGAATTTCCAGCTTGTTTATATAATTTTGCATCACTCATATCTTCTGGTAATATGAAATCTGGAGGAAATCCTTGTGCATTAAAACATTCATGAGGGGTCATTTTTCTTATTCCATATAATGTCTTTATCAAACAGACATTGTGTCCGCCTTCACCTTGATTAGCTGTTAATGTTGGAACAACACCGCTTTTATTTTTACGAACATATTTTCTTCGCCATTGATAAATGTCATGATTATCATCTTTCATTGCTTCTGATAATTGTTCATAAATATTTCCTTTATATTTTCCTTTTATATAATAATATTTATCATCAATTTTATTATTAAAATCAATAATATCAGTTAATTTTGTTTCTAATTTTATAGGTAACGGAAAATCAAAATTTTTATATGATTCTTTATTCTTAAAAGCTACGATATAAATTCGTTCTCTGTTTTGTGGAATATTACCATATTCCATAGCGTTTAAAATTTGATATTTTACATAATAATTTTCTTTTTGTAATTCATCTAAAATAGTATTAAAAGTATTTCCATTATCATGACTGACTAAATTTTTTACATTTTCAAGAAAGATTACTTCTGGTTTTTTTTCTTTAAATATTCTAGCTAATTCAAAAAAAAGAGTTCCTCTTCCTTTAGAATCATTAAATCCTTTTCTTAAACCTGCTACTGAAAAGGCTTGACATGGAAATCCGGCTAACATAATTTTAAAATCTGGTATTTCCGATGGATTTACTTCTTTTATATCTTTACAATCTACTTTAATATTAAAATTTTTTTCATATGTTTTAATTGGATATGGATCAAATTCATTAGCATAAATTGTTTTAAAAAATCCAGTGTTTTCAAATCCTTTAGCTATTCCACCTACACCAGCAAAAAATGAAGCACAAGTTATCATTAATACCTCTTTTAAATAATAATTTATATTATAATTAAAAAAGCGGCGCGCCGCAATATCTACTTCTTAATTTTTCTATTATCAATAATAGTACATTTTCTAATATCAAAAATAATATCTGGTAATCTTTCTTCAGGATCATTACCTTTAGGATCGATAAATAAACTTTGTAAACTTACATGTGGTCTTCTACCTTGTTTTTTTTGGTCTTCTATTGTTTGTTTTGAATTAGCAGGTAATTTTCCAAATTCAATTGAATTGATATTTAAATCATATATAAATAATATATTATCATCCGTATTAAAACGTAAAAATACTAAATCATCAAATTTACATTTTGGTCCAAAAGAGGATAAATCTCCTTCAAAGCGTGATGTTGCTTTAAATTCAATTTTTTCATTAGTTCTAGGATTAGTAGCATCTCCAACTTCATCACCTCTATTCCAAATTAAGTCCATACAATAACACCCCATAGGTTCTGATATTGCATCTGGCATATTAATTCCTCGATGACTACAATTAGAAATATAAGTATTTAAATCTTTCCATTTAAAATAAGCATTACATGTTTCATTAATTCTAGCATCATCAATAATTATAGGGCCAAATTTTTTAAAAATTTCAGTTTTAGACATAAATACCTCATAATAATTAATAATATAATATTTTATTATATTATAGTTAAAAATAATCTGCAATTATTAAATCTATTTTTATATTTAATGTTATAATTATTTTTATGGATACGCTAACTTCATCACAACGTCATAAAAATATGTCTCATATCCGCAGTAAAAACACGGCTCCGGAAAAACAGATTCGTTCTGCTTTACATAAAGCTGGTTTTCGTTACAGAATATGTGATAAACGTTATCCTGGTAAACCAGATATTATTCTTCCTCATTATTATGCTGTTATTTTTATTAACGGCTGCTTCTGGCATGCTCACGAAGGATGTAAATATTTTGTTTTTCCAAAATCTAATAAAAAATTCTGGAAAGAAAAATTTAATAAAAATAAAGAACGTGATGCAAAAATTCTCCAGCATTATAAAAATGAATGCTGGAGAATATGCATCGTCTGGGAATGTTCTATAAGGGGGAAAAACTCCAGACAAAAAATTGAAACCGTTAAAGACCAGATTATAGAATGGCTAGAAGAATCTTCTGATCAGTTCTTAGAAATCCAGTCTGATTAATCATTTCTATATTTATTATACAACACCAGGTGTATCAATAATCGTTACACCATAAAAAAATCTAGAAAATCCGTAGGATTTTCAAATCCGTGTGGCATTAATCTTTTATATTTCCATATCTTTTTTCTTATTATTTCCTATTGTTTATCTAATCATTTTTATAATAAAATATAATTATGAAACAAATTACGGTAAGTGGTGCAATCATTCTTCGCATAAATCCAGAGACTGGAAAAAAAGAAATATTTGCTACTCAGCGTGGATATGGTGATTTTAAAGGAAGATGGGAAATACCTGGTGGAAAACTAGAACCGGATGAAACACCAGAAGAATGTATTGTTCGGGAAATCCGTGAAGAACTTGATACAGAAGTAAAAACTGAAAAGATACTTGGAGTTGTTGATTATGACTACCCTGCTTTTCATTTAACTATGCATTGTATTTTATGTTCAATTGTCAGTGGTGAACTTAAACTTCTGGAACATGAAGATTCAAGCTGGCTTAATAATGAAAATCTTTATTCTGTAAACTGGCTTCCTGCAGATAAAATCATTTTAAATGAAATCGAAAAAATATTAATTTAGTTTTATCCCTTTTATCCTTTTCATCCCTGTTTCTTATATTTTTTATCACCATAACAATTTGATTTTATATAAATCTGGTTATAAAATAAATTTATACATTTGGAGGTAAAATGTACGTTACTTATACAATTTATGCAATCTGCATTTTATTATTGCTCTGGGGTGGTAAATTTGCAGGTTTTAGAAAAACTTCTTTTCATGAAGATTCTTTTTCTTTAGATGTCAGTAAATCTTTAAGAGGATTAGCTGCTATTGGTGTTATTTTACATCATATTTCACAGAATCAAACATTTCAGATTGCTAATGGTCAGAATAAACCTGGTGAACTTTCAATTTTTGTAAATGCAGGTTTCTTTTTTGTTGCTGTATTTTTCTTTTGTTCAGGCTATGGCTTAATCAAAAGTTTAATAAGTAAAGAAAACTATTTTGACGGTTTTATAAAAAAACGAATTGTAAAAACTTTACTCATTCCTTTTTATGTAAACATTATTTTATATGCAATTTATTTTGTAATCATTGGAAGAAAAATGCCTGTTGCTCAATGGATTTGTAACTTTGTTGGCCTTACATTAATGAACGGTTATGCATGGTATCCGATTGTTGCAATCATCTTATATTTTGCATTCTACTTTATCTTTAAAAACATTAAAAACAAAGGATTATGTTTCTTCTTGATGTTCGTAATTATTTTCTTACTGGGTGTTTTGTTCTGTTTCAACGGACATTTTGCATGGTGGACTGGTTCTAAAAACTGGTGGCTTTCTCCTGGTGCAATGCAAAAAGTTGACTGGTGGAAAAGAGATCAGATTTTATGGTTCTCTGGTGAATGGTGGGTTAATTCAATTCCGGCATTTTTAATCGGTTTAATTTTTGGTCAATATGAAGATAAAATTAAGAACTGGTTCAAAAAAGGCTACTGGATTAAACTTCTTATTATAATCATCTTATTTATCGCATTTAATATGTTGTCAAATTATACACAGTTTAAATATGGATACTGGTCTGAATACAATGGAAAAGGTCCTGGTATTTTGAATAAATTTATATGTTATTGTGCACAGATTCCACAGGTTTGTTTCTTTGTAATTCTTATTTATGTGATTATGATGAAATATTATGTTAAAAATCCTGTTACAAAATTCTTCGGAAACATTTCTTACGAAACATATATGATGAATTTAATTGCTCTTGAAGTATTCAGATTTATTATTCTTAAAAACGGAATGATTCCAATCTTAAAAGAAGGTCATTATAATCTTGGAATTTATGCTGCCTGTGTATTTGCTTTAACAATTGTTTTAGGATTGATATTTAAATTCTGTAATAAGTTGGTTAATAAACTGATAAAATAATTCCAGCTTTTTAATATACGGTGATTTTATTTCAATAAAAATTGTTATAAAATCACCGTTTTTTTATTTATAAATCTGGATCTACATCTACCTGATTTGTCTGTGCATAAAAAGTTTTTTGTCCGTCACTTAATTTATAAAGTACGATGTATTTGGCAATTTTTTTATTAAATACATATATTCGTTCAGTAATAGAAATACTTGATCCGTCTACTCCCCTAACACCTTTACCGTTTTCTGCATCCTGTATTGTATTAAAGATTACACAGTTTTTACGAAGCCATCCATTATCATAAAAGTTTATTGTATTTTTAAAACCGAGTTTTAATAACAGAGAAATCATCTGATCATTTTTTGCATAATCTAAAGCTGTATAATCTTGAGTTCCGCCTCTGTCTGCATTATGAATGTAATTTGTAAAATAAGACGATGTTTCTGCAATAAATTTAACCATATCTTTATTATCATTTTCTACTGCACATATAATCGGATCAATTCCCTGTCTTATTTTTAATGATTCATCATGTTCATCAATAAATGGAATTATAAAATTAATATAGTCTTTTACTAAATCTTGATTTCCAGATGCTATTAAATTCTGCATAAAATCTGTTGATATATAAAGATAATCATCATTTCTATACAGATTGTAATTATATTTATGTTGATTTGCCAGTAAGAATTTTTCTTTATATTCCATTAAAGATACAGGCATAAAACTTCTTAAATATCCTGCAAAACACCAGCCTTCAATTTTTCTATTTATATTATTACCATAAAAATCTTTATTTCCAGGTTGTATTTCTACGTAAACCCAGTTATTTATCATTCCGTCAATTGCATCTGCACGTCCGACTTTTTTTATATTCACTTTTGAATATTTTTGTAATGTCTGTATCAATTCAGATGATTTTGTACTTCCTTTATAAATTTCAAGATTCTGGGTAGCTATTTTTAATCCACCTTTTTTTACATCTTTATCAAAAAGGAAATTATCTGGTGCATCAACTTTTATAAAATTCCATGCATTTTTAGGGAATTTTGTATCTTCCCAAACAAGTAAATTATCATAATATTCTTTGCTGCTTTTATAGAAATTGAAGTTTTTACAGTTTTCAATATTGTCTACAGATTCAATTTTTTCTGTATTTGTGTTAAATGTTCCAATAAAATTAAAATCAATATCATTAATTAATAATCCATATTTATTTACGCTTAAATAGATTTTTGATTGTGTAAAATTTGTTAAATCCCAGAATTCGCTTGATTTATAATCTACAGTTACAGATTTTGTTAGTTTCTGATCGTGATCTGGTATGCTATTATAATCTGACTCGTAAGTTACATAAAGATAATTCAATCCTCGTTTTAATTCAATTACAAATCCATTAAGTGCTTCATTATATGTGTATTTATTTATATGAGAATATTTATTCATCAGGACTTTTGGTAAAAGTTCAAAAGTTTCATCATATATTTCTATTTCCTTAATATTTTTGCCGGGAGATTTAAAATTTACTTTTCTTTTTCCACCTTTATTATCAATTACATAAAGAAATCTTGCAGCTGAATATGATGAAAGTTCAAAAAAATATTGTTCTACTCTAACAAGACTTAATTTTTTATCTGATTCTGCAGGATACAATAATTCAAAGTTTAAGTTTGAATTTAATTCATCATTTATAAGTTGTGGTGAACTTTGTGAAAATATAGATGTTGTTGTTGATAATAAACATAAAAACAAAAGTATTAATTTTTTCATAAATGTATCCTTTAATTAATTTTTTTTTATTTTATAATTATTTTTTTTTATTTTCAAGAAATAATTTTAATCCCTGTTTTCCTTCTGGAGTTACCGGTTTAATCCATTTTCCAGAATACATATGAATTTGCATTAAAATATATCTGATGGGTTCATCTATATAACATAACGTAAATACTAATAAAAATGGTGCTTTAAAAACATAATTTGCAAGACAGACACATGGTAAAACAA
>CALAUH010000011.1 GCA_937892225.1 uncultured Treponema sp. | reverse complement strand
CCTTCAGAAAAAGTAAACAACCAGAATAAACCGATGTCAACCGACAGCCTCACCATGGAAGCGGTTCTGGAATACTACGATTAAAGTTTCCGACTGATAACCAGAAGTTCCGGCGGATTATTGGGCTGGTTGGCCATGTTAATATATGCTACATGAAATTCACGGGAGTCCAGATTTCTTGCAAAGTCAAGAAGCTGGGCTTTTTCTTTAGCACCTTCTTCGTGGCCGCTGTACATGGCGATAAACACCGCACCGTCTCTGGAAAGCAAAGACAGTCCTGTCTTGATTGCCTCAAGACTTGACTCGGCTCTGGTTGTGATACTCTTATCGCCGCCGGGCAGATAACCCAGGTTGAACATAATAAGACTGCTTTCTTCCTTAATATACTCTTTCATGCTTACAGTTGCGTCTACTTTAGCTACTGCATTTTCATTAATACCTCTCTTTAAGCAGCACTTTCTGCCACTTCTTTATGTATATTCTACTCGAAATTACATCAAAGTCAACAAAAAAACAGGCCGCTTTCCTATGCGTCCTGTTTATATATTGTATTTTTTTAAAATTAATAAACTATTAATTGTTCTTTTTAAATTTTCTTCTAATTTTCCAAAAAGAAATATTAATTGATTTACCTGCAATTGCTGATAGCATGGCAAAAAAAGGTTTTAATGTTACTGCAAATGTAAATCCTTCGGTAAGCTTCAATCTTGATATTCCAGAAGGTTTAATTTTTGGTTTTGAAACCGGTGTCGATTTAAGTGCTAATTTAGGTCTTTCTAAAGATATTTTTGATTTTTTGGGTCATGGAAATGGTAATGAAAGTTTGTATATAAATCAAAAGCTTAATGATACATATGCAGATGCTTATTTTTATACATCATTAAATATTGGTTGGAATGCAAAGAAATTTAAAGTTGTTGTAACTCCATCAGTTTTTAATTCATTGGCTCATACTGTTTCAAAAAATTCATATATTGATATTTATAATAAAGAAGATGGTACTACAGGAATTGCATTGAATGCCGACTTTGATATTTATTCTGTAGTAGATTTGCAATTCGATCAGTTTGATTTTTCAAATCTAACTCAATGTTTTAAAAACTCTGGTTTTGATTTAGCTATTTCAGGTGAATATGAATTATTCAGATATCTTGATGTTGGAGCAAATATTTCTATTCCAATAGTTCCAAGTAAGCTTGATAGAGTTACTAATTTTAGTTCATCATTTGATTTTGAAACAAATGTTTTCTCATTAATTGCAGGCGGAAATTCGGATGACGAAACTCCTGGTGGAGAAACCCCTGGTGGCGGAGAAACTCCAGGAAATAATCTTTTGGGTTCGACATTTATGCTCGATTCTCCTTATAAAATTAATCGTCCATTAAGAATGGGTATTTCTGCAACATTCCATCCATTTGGAACACTCATGCAGGATTATGGTTATCTTGGTTTAAGTATTCGTAATCCAAATGCTCCAAATAAATATGAAACAAAAACTTATTTTGATTATTTATTAGGTTGTAAGGTAAGTTTATGGAATATTCTTAATTTCGATTTATCTACTGCTCGTCAAGATGAAGTTTTTGTTAATAAATTTTTAATTGCATTAAATTTAAGAATGATAGAAGCAGATGTAGGAATTTCTATGGAATCGGCAAGTTTTGAAAAGAGTTTGTCTGGTTCTGGTTTAGGAGTTTTTGCAAGTGTATCTATAGGTTTTTAGTTTTTGAAGTTTGATTATAGGATTTAAAAATGAATAAAATATTAGAAAAAAAAGAACTTTCTGCAGGCGTTTTTTATATGAAAGTAGAAGCTCCTGAGATTGCTCAAAATAGAAAAGCAGGGCAGTTTGTTATTGTTCAGGTCGAACAGGAATTTGGAGAAAGAATTCCTTTAACTATTGCCGATGCAAATGATCAGGAAGGTTGGATTGCATTAGTTTTTCAGGCAATCGGTGCAACTACTTATAAACTTTCACTTATGGATGCAGGCCAAAGTTTGCCAACAGTACTTGGTCCTCTTGGAAATCCTTCTAAAATAGAAAAATATGATGCTCCTGTAGTTGTTGTTGGTGGTGGTTTTGGAGTTGCTCCATGTTATCCAATTGTTCAGGCTCATAAAGCAATTGGCAATAAAGTTATAATGATTATTTGTGCCAGAAACAAAGATTTATTGATTTATGTTGATGAAATGAAAGCAATTGCTGATGAAGTAATAATAATGACCGATGATGGTTCGGCTGGCCGTAAGGGAGTTTCTACGGTTCCTGTAAAGGAATTATGCCAGAGTCAATGTCCGCCAGCCGAAGTTATTGCAATTGGTCCTCCAGTAATGATGAAATTTTGTGCACTTACAACAAAAGAGTTTGGAATAAAAACCACTGTATCACTAAATACAATTATGATTGATGGAACTGGAATGTGTGGCGGATGTAGAGTTAGTATTGGTGGAAAAACAAAATTTGTTTGTGTTGATGGTCCGGAGTTTGATGCTCATCAGGTTGATTGGGATAATATGAGTTTAAGAATGAAATCATTCAAAGACCGTGAAACAGAAGATAATCATAAATGCCGTATGATGGCAGAAGTAAAACAATAAAAAACAACAATTTAGCAAAAGGTAAAAAAAATGCTAGACGTAACAGCTGAATATAATAAAATTCAAGAAAAAATAAAAAATGGTGGTCTTACATCAAAAGACCGTTCTGCAATTCCTCAAATGGAGATGCCTCACCGTGATGCAAAAAAAAGAGCGCGCGAAATGGAAGAGGTTGCTCTTGGTTTTACTAAAGAACAAGCTGTTGTAGAAGCAAATAGATGTTTACAATGTAAAAATCCTACTTGTATACAAGGATGTCCTGTAAATATTGATATTCCAGGTTTTATTAACAAAATTGCTGTTGGCGATTTTAAATCTTCAATAGAAATAATTAAAAAAACAAGTTTATTACCTGCTATTTGTGGTCGTGTTTGTCCTCAGGAAAAACAATGTCAAAAAACTTGTATGGTTGGTAAAATTTATAAAGATGCGAGAAAATCTGTTTCTATTGGCCGTCTTGAAAGATTTGTTGCAGATTGGGAAAGAGATAATAACCTTGTAAGTATGCCAGAAATTGCTGCACCTACAGGAAAAAAAGTTGCAGTAATTGGTTCTGGACCTGCAGGTCTTACTGTTGCCGCAGATTGCGCTCGTGCCGGTCATAAAGTAACTGTTTTTGAAGCGTTTCATAAAGCTGGCGGAGTAATGATGTACGGAATACCGGAATTCCGTCTTCCTAAAAAAATTGTACAAGATGAAATTATAAATCTTAAAAAAATTGGTGTCGAATTTGAAACAAACTTTTTAGTTGGTAGAACAAATACTTTGGAACAACTTCTTACACAAAAAGGTTATGATGCTGCTTTTATTGGTACTGGAGCTGGTTTACCAAAATTTATGAATATCCCGGGCGAAAATCTTATTGGAGTATTTTCTGCAAACGAATATCTAACCCGTGCAAATCTTATGAAAGGTTATGATAAGGAACATGCTGCTACTCCTATATACGATGCAAATCATGTTATTGTTTGTGGTGGTGGAAACGTTGCAATGGATGCTGCCCGCATGGCTTTACGTCTTGGTGCAAAACAAGTTGATTTAGTTTATAGACGAACAAAAGAAGAAATGCCTGCCCGTCAGGAAGAAATTGCTCATGCAGAAGAAGAAGGTATTACTTTTAGATTTTTGGAAAATCCTATCGAAGTAATTGGTAACGAAGAAGGAAAAGTTTGCAAAGTTCGCTGTCTTAGTTATGAACTTGGAGAACCTGATGAAAGTGGTCGTAGAAGCCCAGTTCCAATTGCTGGTAGTGAGCATGAAATAGATTGTGATGCTATGATTATTGCTCTTGGTAATGGAAGTAATCCTTTGATGGTTTTAACTACTCCAGGATTAAATGCAGATTCTAAAGGTCATATTACTGTAGATGAAAATCAAGCTACTTCTCATGCTAAAGTTTGGGCTGGCGGAGATATTGTCTTAGGTGCTGCAACTGTAATTCTTGCAATGGGCGAAGGAAGAAAAGCCGCTAAAGCAATAAACGATTATCTTTCAAAGTAATTAATGCGCCTCAGAATCTCAATGCAGCACCTTCCGTCGTAGAAACAAGTCTTTCCGTTACCGCCCTTAGCTTCAGAAAGAACAGCTTCACCTTCTTTAGAAACAGAAGCAAACCATTCACCATTCTTGCGGTCAATCTGGTAAGACTTAATCCATTCCCATTCCTTAAGAAATGCCGATTTAAAATCCTCTCCGCCAGTAAGCTCCCATGTATTAAAGAAACCAAGCAAAGCTTCAGCCTGATTCCTCCATACACGTACAGCATCATGTTCCTTACCGTTAACAGAATTTTCAAGACCGCCGTTAATCCTGTCAAAACCCTCAACAAGAGCAGTCCTTGAAACATCAATTACAAACTGACGCAAAGTTCCCATAAGTTCATCACTGCCAGTTTCATTTGCTGCTTCCCACAAAATTCTACCAGCTTCAATATTCAAGCCAGGCACATTGTCATTTGTTCCGGTAACATTCCATTCTTTGTCAAAATAAAAACCTAAATGTTTTTCACCGTCAAATATTTTAGAAGTAAATACGTTAACAAGATCAACAATACTCTTGCCAATAAGCGAACGAGTATCCTGCTGCTGCGGATAAACAA
>CALAUH010000010.1 GCA_937892225.1 uncultured Treponema sp. | reverse complement strand
GGTATTTCCAATGGAAGATGGTTTGCGAATCAACCTGCACGAACATGGGCGGCTGGTGGGACCGCAAGGGCGAAAACGAGATAGACCTCATTTGCGAAGACGAGCTGGAAGGTTCGATTGACTTTTACGAGATCAAGGTGGACGAACGCCGTTTCGACCGTAAGGCCCTGGAATCGAAGACGGCGGCCTTTTTGGAAAAGCATCCCGAGAAGGGCGGCTTGCGGCGCCGTCTCGTCGCCCTATCCTTGAAGGACATGTGACCGTCATTGCATTTAGGGAGAATCAGACATGAGTTTTTCAAATCGGCAAGTGATGAACATGAGAAACGTTTTGACGATGGCGGTCGCCTGGGCGGCGGCGATGACGGGGATGTTGCGGTTCTTTTCGGGGACAGCGATTTCGTCACCGGCACGGACCTGAAGGGAAGGAATGGTCACCTTGTGGCCGTTCAGGGTAAAGATGCCGTGGCGAACGAGCTGACGGGCCTGACTGCGGGAGTTGGCGAAGCCCATACGGAAAACAACGTTGTCGAGACGGCGTTCGAGGATGATGAGAAGATTGGCGCCGGTGACGCCCTTGGCCATATCGGCATCTTCAAAGTATCCGCGGAACTGCTTCTCGAGGACGCCGTAGATGCGGCGGACCTTCATCTTCTCACGAAGCTGGAGAGCGTATTCGCTGAGCTTCTTGCGGGCGCGGCCATGCTGGCCGGGGGCATAGGGACGACGTTCCTGCGCGCACTTATCGGTGAAGCAGCGGTCGCCCTTCAAAAACAGCTTGGTGCCTTCACGACGGCAGAGCCGGCATTTGGCGTCATTATATTTAGCCAAGGCTAGTTCTCCTTGCCTTCAATGCGTTAGACGCGGCGCCGCTTGGGAGGACGGCATCCGTTGTGGGGGATGGGCGTAACATCACGGATGAAAGCGACCTTGAAGCCTGCGGTGTTGATGGCACGCAGAGCGGATTCACGGCCGGCGCCCGGGCCCTTTACATACACACCGACGGTGCGCATGCCGTTATCCATGGCACGGCGGGCGGCATCTTCGGCGGCGACCTGTGCGGCGAAGGGAGTGGACTTGCGGGATCCCTTGAAGCCGCTCTTGCCGGCGGAAGACCAGCTGACGGTATTTCCGCGGGTGTCGGTAAAGGTGATGATGGTATTATTGAACGTTGCCGCGATGTGGGCGACGCCCAGCGGAATGTTCTTCTTTTCCTTCTTTTTGACTGCGCGTTTGGCTCTTGCCATTTTGCACTTCCTTGGAGCTACATTGTCTCAGATCAGCCGAAGCGCGGCTGTATCAGATACAGCGTCCTACTTCTTTTTACCGACGTTGCCGCGACGAGGACCCTTGCGGGTGCGGGCGTTGGTCTTGGTACGCTGACCATTGACCGGCAGGCCGCGGCGATGCCGCAGACCACGATAGCAGCCAATATCAATAAGTCGTTTAAGGTTAAGACCGATTTCTGAACGAAGACGACCTTCTACCTTATAATCTCTGTCGATAATTTCACGAACTTTTGTGAGTTCATCCTGAGAAAGATCATTCACCATTTTCTGTGGATCAATCTTGGCTTCTTCACAAATCTTTTTTGCTGATGAACGGCCGATACCATAAATATAAGTTAATGCGGTATCAACATGTTTATTTGGGATATCAACTCCCGCAATTCGAGCCATCTGTTACTCCTTAAGCCTTAGCCCTGTCTCTGCTTATGTTTTGGGTTTGTACAAATGATACGGATAATACCATTTCTTTTAATAACCTTACATTTATCACAGATAGGTTTTACACTGGTTCGTACTTTCATAAAAAGCCCCCATGAGAATATTTTTTCTACCGAATCTTTTAGCACCTCGCAATGAGAGACAATTCGGTAGAAGATATAATATCACATATTCCCATATCTTTTCTACTGGTAATTCACGAAATATTTTATAAACTTCGTGATCTGATTTTGCCCTTCTTAGTAAGTCCTTCGTGATGATGCATTTTAAGAAGTGCTTCAACTTGACTCATTGTATCCAAATCAACACCAACCAAGATGATAAGTGAGGTACCACCCATCAACATTGATACAGACTGTGGGAAGTGGAATACCTGTTGTATAATTGTTGGAATAATAGCAATTACAACAAGGAACAATGAACCAGGTAATATAAGTCTATTCAATATTTTTGTAAGATATTCTTCTGTTTTATCAGTTCGAACACCCGGAATGGAGCCGCCGTTTTCACGGATGTTCTTTGCAATTTCTGTAGGGTTCAGTGTTACCTGAGTGTAGAAGTAAGCAAAGAAGATAATAAGAAGAACAAGTAAAATATTATACCATACACCAAATGGATCAAGAATTCTTGAAAGATTTCCAATCCAAGGTTTTGCATTTGCACCTTGATTGAATGTCTGAATTAATGATAAAGGTAATGTAAGAAGAGAGTTAGCAAAAATTAAAGGAATTACATTTGAAGGATTAATCTTAAATGGAATGTAAGTAGACTGACCACCATACATTTTTCTTCCTACAACACGTTTTGCATAATGAACAGGGATTTTTCTCTGTCCAGATTCTTCTATAATTACAAGAGCAATCATAAAAATCAACATTACTAATACAAGAATTACAAATACAAGCTGTACCTGACGTGCTTTTACTGCCTTTACTAAGTCAACAATAGCACTAGGCAATCTTGCAACGATACCGGCAAAAATCATCATTGAAACGCCATTACCGATACCACGAGCTGTAATCTGATCACCGAGCCAGATAGTTACCATAGAACCTGTAGTTACTGTCAATATTGCTAAAGCTTTAAAAGCTAATCTATTTTCAATAAGTACACATCCTGGAATATTATCTGCATATACAGTGATTCCCCAAGCCTGTACAAGACAAACAAAAATAGTACCAATACGAATGTATTGAGCTATTTTTCTCTGTCCACCGTCTTCCTGAGAAATACGTTTAAGACTTGGGAAGATAATTACAGCAAGCTGCATAATAATCTGCATAGAAATATAAGGCATTACACCAAGCATGAAAATCGAGAAGTTAGAGAAAGCTCCACCTACAAAGAAGTCCATATAACTTGCAAATGCATTTTCACTATTTTCTGCAGCGTTCTTAAAATAGTTAAGAAGAACATTAGCATCGATACCAGGAATAGAAATTACACTTCCTAATCTGAATACTGCCAAAATGAATAAAGTAAAAAACAATCTTGATCTGAGTTCTTTAACTTTAAACATATTTATTATTGGATTGCTTGCCATAATATTCTCCGCTTCTATTTATTTGCTTCAGCTGCTGCTTCAATAACTTTTACTGAGCCACCAGCTTTTTCAATTTTAGCCTTTGCTGATTCAGATACTTTATCAACAACTACATTAAGCTTCTTTTTAATGTCACCATTTCCAAGAATCTTAACAAGTGAAGCTGTTTTTGCTGAAATGAAACCTTTAGCAATAAGAGATTCTTTATTAACAGTATCTCCATCGTTAAAACTAGTTTCAAGCTGTTCTACGTTAATACAAACAAATTCCTTTTTGAAAGGATAGTTTGAAAAACCTTTATGAGCAATGCGTCTGTAAAGAGGCATCTGTCCACCTTCAAAACCTACATAAGTTTTTCCGCCTGAACGTGACTGCTGACCTTTATTACCTTTACCAGCTGTTGTACCGAGTCCTGAAGATGAACCACGGCCAACACGTTTTGGTTTTACATTAGCACCCTGAGGAGCGCTAAGGATTGGATTGTATTCTGCCATTTTAGATCTCCTCAACTTTTACTAAGTGTGAAACTTCAGCAACCATACCAAGAATTGCATCATTAGCAGTAAGAACATTTGAAGAATTAATCTTTTTAAGTCCAAGACTGCGAACAGTAGCTACTTTATCAGGTTTCTGACCAATAATGCTTCTAATTAATGTAACTTTTATTTGTTTTGCTTTAGCCATACATTAACCCCACAACTCATCAAGAGTTTTACCTCTGTTTGCAGCAACTTTCTTTGCATCCATTAATTTTGAAATAGCATCGAATGTAGCGCGAACAACATTTACTGCAGAGTTTGATCCCAAAGATTTTGACTGAATATCTGTTGCACCAGCAGCTTCCATGATAGCACGAACTGTACCACCTGCGATAATTCCAGTACCGGAACAAGCTGGTCTTAACAATACTTCAGAACTCTTATATTTACCAATGATATCATGTGGTAATGTACCATTTTTCATAGGAACAGTAATAAGATTTCTCTTTGCTTTATCAATACTCTTTTTAATAGCTTCAGATACGTCATTAGCTTTACCAAGACCATATCCTACACGACCTTTTTCATCACCAACAACAGTAAGTGCAGAGAATGACATACGGCGTCCGCCTTTTACAGTCTTGCAAGTTCTGTTGAGAGTTACGAGTTTTTCTACAAACTCTTTTTCTTTTGGTTCTTTATCAAAGTTTTTCTGATGTTCCATAATTTCTCCTAGAATTCGATTCCGGCTTTGCGGGCACCATCAGCTAGAGCTTTAACAACACCATGGTATAAATAACCATTTCTGTCGAAAACAACCTTAGAAATTTTCTTTTCCTTAAGGCGTGCACCTAAAGCTTCACCAAGTTTTGCAGCACCATCAATATTTGGTTTGATAGCTGCAAATTCTTTTTCCATAGTTGAGATAGAAGCTAAAGTCTTTCCTTCATCATCATTAATAACCTGAACAGAAAGATTTTTATTACTGCGTGTAACTGTCATACGTGGACGATCAGCAGTTCCGTAAACTGATTTACGGATATGAATTTTTCTGTGCAAGCGTTTTCTGTTTTTGTCGTTCATTTTCTTAAACATATAGCTTCACCTTATTTAACACCAGTTTTACCAACTTTGCGTCGGATAACTTCATCGTCATAACGAATACCTTTTCCTTTGTAAGGTTCAGGTTTACGTAATTTACGAATCTGAGAACAAAATTCACCAACTAACTGTTTGTCAATTCCTGCAACTGTTACTTTTCCATCTGGAGTTGTAGTAACTGTTAAACCATCAGGAATGATTGCAATATAGTCACTTGAATAACCAAGATTCATTACAAGTTGTTTTCCCTGTACTTCTGCACGATAACCAACACCATTAATAATCAATGTTTTAGAGAAACCATCTGTAACACCTTTAACCATGTTAGCGATTAAGCTTCTATAAAGTCCATGATAAGCATTAGTCTGTTTAGAAGAATCTTTTGTAGTAAGGATAATATTTGATCCTTCTACTTTTATATCAATTTCGTTATGGAAATTCTGTTTAAGTTCACCTTTTGCACCTTTAACAGAAATTACACCATTAGCTACATTAATTGTTACACCTGCTGGAATAGCAACAGGAAGTTTACCTACTTTAGACATACTTTCTGCCCCCCTATTACCAGATTGTGCAAACTAATTCGCCACCAACTTGTTTTTCTGTTGCTTTTTTACCTGTTGTAACACCAGAAGAAGTTGAAACGATGATTGTACCATAACCGTTATAAACACGTGGTAAATCTTTGTAACCAGAATAAACACGGCGACCAGGTGTTGAAATCTTTTTAACACCATGAATTACCGGATTATTTTCATCATCATATTTCAAGAAAATACGAATTGTTGTTTTTCCATCTTCCTGAACCTTTTTAAAATTCTTAATGTATCCTTCTGTCTTAAAAATCTTAACGATTTCAAGCTTTAATTTTGAAGCAGGAACATCTACTTTCTCGTGGCGGGCCATAGCCGCATTACGAACCTTTGTGAGCATGTCTGCTACTGGATCTGATGCACTCATTCTATTCTCCTACCAACTAGATTTTGTTACGCCAGGAAGCTGGCCTTCACTTGCTAATTTACGGAAGCAAAGACGACACATCTTGAACTTGCGTAAATATCCACGTGGACGACCGCAAATCTGACAGCGATTATATACGCGTGTTGCATATTTCTGTTTGCGGGCCTGTTTAATAATCATTGATTTCTTTGCCATACTTCACCTACTTACGGAATGGCATGTTGAACTTAGTAAGAAGAGCTTTAGATTCAGCATCTGTATTAGCACTTGTTACGATTGTTATATTCATACCAGCGATTTTTACAACTTTATCAAAGTCGATTTCTGGGAATATAAGCTGTTCAGTAATACCAAGAGAGAAATTACCGTGACCATCAAAGCCAGTAGCTTTAATTCCACGGAAATCCTTAACACGTGGGAAAGCAACATTGATGAGACGATCAAGGAATTCATACATGATATCTCCACGCAATGTTACCATTGCACCCACTTCATTACCCTCACGTAACTTGAAGTTAGCGATACTCTTCTTAGCCTTTGTTTTAACAGCTTTCTGACCTGTAATTGCTGTCAAGTCAGTTACTGCGGCATCAAGGAGTTTCTTATTTGTGAGAGCTTCACCAACACCCATACTTACAACAATCTTTTTAATTGCAGGAATCTGCATACAAGATGTGTAATTGAACTCTTTCATAAGAGCAGGGGCGATTTCGTCTTTATAGACTTTCTTAAGCCGAGGTACGTAATTTGCCATTACAATGCATCTCCACATTTACGGCAGACACGAATTTTTTTGTCGCCGTCGATTTTATAACCAATTTTTGTAGGACCGCATTTTTTGCATACGATTGCTACATTTGAAATATTAAGAGGAGCTTCGATTTCAGCAATACCGCCTTGATCCTGAGCGCTCTTCTTTTTCATTGCTTTTTTAACAATGTTTACACCAGATACTAACACTGCATCTTTCTTAAGGATTACACGAATAACTGTTCCGCGTTTTCCTTTATCTTTTCCAGCAAGTACCTGTACTGTATCATCTTTACGGATTTTTGATTTTGTTAACATTTCATTACTCCTTAAAGAACCTCTGGAGCTAATGATATAATCTTCATAAAATCCATATCACGGAGCTCACGAGCTACAGGTCCAAAAATACGTTTTCCTTTTGGGTTTTTACTATCGTCAACAATAACACAAGCGTTATCATCAAAACGAATGTAAGTTCCATCTGGACGGCGGTATTCTTTTGCTTGGCGTACGATTACAGCCTTTTCTATAGAACCCTTTTTAATAGTAGAAGTAGGGATAGCATCCTTTACTGCTACAACCACAATATCACCGATACCTGCGTATCTACGATGTGAACCACCGATAACTTTAATACACTGAACAATTTTTGCTCCGGAGTTATCAGCGACTGTCATACAAGATTGCATTTGAATCATAATACTTAAACTCCTTAAAATTATTTAGCGCGTTCGATGATTTCTGCAAGACGCCAGCATTTATTTTTGCTTAATGGTCTGCATTCAACTATACGCACAGTATCACCTACATGAGCATCATTATTTTCATCGTGTGCCATGTATTTCTTAGTTCTAGTTACATATTTCTTGTAAAGACGGTCCATTTTTTTAGTTGCAATTGTTACAACAATTGTCTTGTCCATTTTTTCAGAAGTTACAAGACCTACAAATGAACGTTTTGCGTTCTTTACAGTCTGAACAGCATTATTTTCCACGGTTCAGCTCCTACTTATTCTCGCCAGCTTTTTCTTTCTGGCTAATAAACGTATTTAAGCGTGCAATTTCACGGCGCATTGTACGTTTCTGCATTGGGTTATCTACATGAGAAATTACCATTTTAAAACGGAGATCCATGTATTCCTTTTTAAGCTCATCGCGTTTAGCAACTAGTTCTTTATAAGACAACTCTTTGTCATTCTTTTTCTTTGAATCTGCCATCTTATTCCTCCTAGTCCTGTGTTGGCTTATAAGCTATTTTTGTTAAAACAGGAAGTTTATCACCTGCAAGTTCAAGAGCTCTGTGAGCTACCTTGAGGTCTACTCCACCAATTTCAAACAAAATCATACCTGGTTTGATAACAGCTGCCCAATGATCTGGAGCACCTTTACCCTTACCCATACGAACTTCGGCTGGTTTCTTAGTAATTGGTTTATCAGGGAAGATACGAATCCAAACCTGACCTTTTCTTTCAAGCTTACGGTTGATAGCAACACGGGCAGCTTCAATTACTCTGGCATCCAACCAAGTTGGTTCCATTGCTACGAGAGCGATGTCACCAAAATCAATATTATTATCACGTGTAGCGAAACCTTTTTCGCGACCACGCTGCACCTTACGGTGAATTACTCTTTTTGGACTAAGTGGCATATACTAACTCCTTGCCTTTTTAGCAGGTTCAGCGCCCTCAGCCTTTTCTGAAGAAGCTGCACGTACTGTACGTCTTGGCTTCTTAACAAGCTGACCAGCATCTTCGTTATGGTCAATACCATAGTTCATACCATTATAAACCCATACTTTTACACCAATCTTACCATATGTAGTTGATGCTGCGTATGTTCCATAATCGATATCAGCACGAAGTGTATGAAGAGGAACTCGTCCTTCCTTGTGTTCTTCAGTACGAGACATATCTGCTCCACCGAGACGACCGCTAAGACGAACCTTGATACCCTGTGCACCTGCACGCATTGCATTACTTACAGCCTGTTTCATAGCCTTGCGGAATGAACCACGACCAGAAAGCTGACGACCAATGTTCTGAGCAATCAAATTAGCATTTAAATCTGCACGTTTGATTTCTTTAATCTTAATCTGAACTTTCTTTGTAAGCTGCTTCTGAATATCTGCACTAATCTTT
>CALAUH010000009.1 GCA_937892225.1 uncultured Treponema sp. | reverse complement strand
AATCAAAATGAAAAAGATAAACATTCTTAATATGATAAAAAACTGCAAAATCAATTGCATTACAGAAAGCTGAATGTCCCCAGTCTTCTTTATTAGATAAATCTTCTACAGTGTATTGTGAATCTATTACGATTGTATCAGCATTTTTAAATACAGCATCTGCAGTTTTAGAGTTTTTATAATCACTTTTATTTAATTCAACATCTGTTGCATAAACAAATTTTTTCTTATCAACTTCAAAAGAATATGCAAATGAACCGCCCGGGTGATTCATTTTATGTGAATTGACTTTAATATCATCAATAAGAAATTCTGTATCTTCAATAATTTTTGTAAATTTTAATTGTTTTGTAATAGACGTACTTACGGCTTCTGGACTGTATGGAACTTTCATCTGATCTTTGAACCATTTTTCTGCTTCTGTATAAGGTGAAAAAATTTCAAAAGAACAGTTTGGATTAAAAGCATGATCAAAAAATGGAAATCCCTGAATATGATCCCAGTGGAAATGTGAAAATAATAAATTATATTTTTGAGGACATTTTCTTGATTTTCCAAGATTTCTGATTCCGGAACCTGCATCTAAAATGATGTGTGTATTTTTGTGAACTAATTCTACACAAGCTGTATTTCCGCCAGTGGTTCCAAATAACCATGAAGGTAAATTCGAAATAAATTTTGCTTTTGTTTCAGAATTTTCCAGATCTTCGGGAGTTATTCTTTGTATTGCAGCTATTATTTTTGATTGTACTTGTTGTGGAGTTATTGGAGTTGGAAGTGAACCTCTAACTCCCCAAAAATGAACAAACACCTTATTCCCCTTTATATAATTTAAACTAGTTTAAACTATGCATAAAAGTTTGTCAAAGCATGCAATATGTTTAAAGCAAAAAAAAAGAGTTAGACTACCTAACTCTTGATTCTTAAGATAATGGGGAGTTGAGGATTCGAACCTCAGAAGGCGAAAGCCAACAGATTTACAGTCTGTCCTATTTGACCACTCTAGAAACTCCCCAGAGTAAGCTGCCTGTAGGATTTGGACCCACGACCCCGAGATTACAAATCACGTGCTCTACCAGCTGAGCTAAGGCAGCAGATATTCATAACTTGCGTTGTGAATGTTTGAATATTACAAATTTAATTAATTTTAGTCAATAGCAAAAGTGTTATTTTTGTAAAATTTCTTCAAAAAAAGGAAGATATTTATTTTTAATGATGTTTTTCCATAAATAATTTTCATGAATATAAACTGCTGTTTCCTGAATCATTTTGTTTATTTTTTCAGGACAGTTTATTTTTAAAGAAATTACTTCACTTAATTTTGCTATCAAGGATTCTTTTGTATTCTGATTATATAAAAATCCTGTTTTGTAATTTAAGATTTTATTTAAACCACCGGTTTTATTTGCAACAGGTAAAGTGCCGTAAATCTGAGATATTAAATCTTCAAGTCCGCAAGGTTCAAAGAAACTTGGTAAAACAATAAAATCACCTGAAGAATTAACTAATCTTGCAACCTGTCTGTCATAGCCGTTTATAAATGCAACTTTTCCTACATAAATATTACATAATTGCATAATCTGATTTTCTATACTGATTTCTCCCTGTCCAGCAATTATGAATTTTACATTATGATAATTATTTAAAATTGCAGGAATTGAATCAATTAATATATTTATACCTTTCTGACTAGTAATTCTTCCGTGATAAGTTATGATTGTATCATTTTTTAAATCATTTAATATTATATTTCCACAGATTGGAAGTTCTTTATCAGTTTTTGTATTATTTATTCTGTCTATAAGAAACTGTCTGTTTTTTAATTTTCCTTCCAAATCACCTTTTTCAGGGTCAAATTCGAATGGTAAAAAAGAAAAATTTTTATCTTTAGGATTATAACGTTCATATTCAATACCGTTTGTAATGCCTTTGATTTTTATGTTTCTTGAAAAAAAGATTTGAGATAATCCTTCAGTTTCAGATGCATTTAAAGGATCCAGTAATTCTTTTGCATAAGTTTCACTTACAGTTGTTAAATATGCTCCGCTGTTACTTGAAAGTAAAATCGGTTCTACTTTAGATTCATTTAATGCTCCAAGAAGTACATTTTCACTTAAGTTTGTATACCATGCAGCTTCACCAATACTTGAATAATTATGATGATACGCCGGACCTGCATTGTGAATCGTCAGAACATATTTTGTATTTGAAAATTTTTCGTTATATGTACAAATTGTCGGTATTAAAGAAGTTGATGCATCCTGACAATGAACAATCTGAGGATAATTTTCTGGTTTACAAAGATTTATATAGTTACAGACTGCTTTTGCAAATAATGAATCCAGGAACAAGGTATCTTTATGTCCCTTTCCTTTTATAAATTCAGGATTTATTTTCTGTTCATTTTCTGTGTAGGTATAAACAGCTTCTTTTTCATTAAAAGAAGGATGGGAAATAAAAACTATATTAAAATCACCGTCAGAACATTTTGCATTATAATAATTAATTGTTTCATCTTTATTACAATGATTAATTACTGATGATGTAAAATTATTTTCATCATAATCATAAATTAATTCCCAGTCATTTGTTTTAAAAATCGGAATGAATAAAGTTACATTGTTCTTGAAATAAGCAAACTCTTTACAAAGTGCAAGTGTTACGTTTTTTACACCACCCGCTTCTATAATCCCTGCACATTCCATGCTGGCAATCCAAATATTCATATTAGTATTCCTTTAGCTGTTTAATAAATAATCCTGACGTAAGTTTTCTGCTCCGTTAATATAAACATTTTCTTTTTTTAAATTTCTTTTTTGATAACAAGTTACCATAACTCTAATGATGTTTTTTTTACCGTTTTGAATTTCAGGTTCCTGTACACAGAATAAAGCTGTATTTTCAAAAGAAAATTCTGTTGTTCCTTTTCTTAATGCAGTTGCTGGATTTAAAACATTTATATCATCTGTTACAGAAAATACAATACTTACAATATCTTTTTCTTTTAATTTATTTTTCTGAATTATTAAATTTAATAAATTACAGACATTGTTTTTAATATCATCTGTTTCATTTTTTGAACAGACAGCGCCTCTAATTGCAGTTAATTTTTTCATTCTGATTTTGCATCCTTGTCTGTTTTTTCTTCCTGAGTCTGATTTTCTGTTGTTACAATCTGAGTATCAGTTAGTTGTGGTAATGTATAATCTGTTAATGCAAAAACAATTAAATCAAAATAAGGAAATTCTTTATAAATATCTAATGAACGGATAATTTCATCTTTTTTTAACTGGATAAATTTATTTTCCGGATTTTTCTGATATTTTTTTAATAAATAATCTGTTGCAAGCTGGCAGATAGAATCTGATGCATTATTTAAATATAAATTTAAATCTTCCTGAGTATTTATAACATTGTCTTTTAAAAGATTTACAACACATTCGGCTGAATATGAAAGAGAAATTGAATAAGTAAAACTATAATTTGTATATGATGAATTGCCAGGGATTTTACCTGTAATTGTTTTAGAAGAATTTAAAGGCTGTAATGAAAATTTTTCTAATTTTGCATTTTTTGGAATTAAAAAGCTCCAGTCCCATGAAAATTTACCCGGTATTACAGGAGTTTCATTTATGCCTTTTAGTTTTGATTTTATAATTCCAACACTGTCTGCATCAACTTTTATAGTTGTCCATCCTTTAAAAAAAATAAAACCTGAAAATATTAATAATAATATAAAACAAAGTGATTTCTTCATTTACTAAGTCCAATATATTTAATATTATTAATTATACTAAATATTTGCTAGATTTGGAAAGACTATAAATAATGAAAGACAAAAAAATAAAAAATCAAATAGACAATAAAAAAATCTTCCTCTTGGTTTTCAGATTACTAAATGATTTTGTATCAATTCTTTTTGTATTTAATCTTTTGTTATTTGCTTTTTATATTGTTGGTAACTATCAGAATTTTCTGGAAGAATCACAGTTATTAATTTTATTTGTTCTAACAATATCATCAATAATTATGACTCTTACAGCTTTTATCACTTTGATTTTTAATATCATAACGATTTGTATTCAGAAAAAGAAAACCGTAAAAATCTTATTATTATTTTATTTGATTTTCGTAATTTTAATAGGATTAATATTTATAGCATATTCAATCATAATTAAAAAACTTGCTGGAGGATTATAATGTTTCTTGCTAAAATTCATATAAATCCTCTTTTAAAAGAATTTTATTCTGTTTTTGAAAAAGCAGGTTTTAAAGCATATCTTGTTGGTGGTGCTGTCCGTGATATTTTCCTTAATAAAAAAGCATCTGACTGGGATGTAGCTACAAATGCAACTCCACAAGATGTAATGAAACTTTTTAAATTTGTAGTACCAACAGGATTTGAACACGGTACTGTAACTGTTCATTTTAAAAATACAGAAATTGAAGTTACAACTTTTAGAACAGAAACTGGTTATTCAGACGGACGACACCCGGATAAAATAAATTATGCGGCCACTATTGAAGAAGATTTAAGTCGCCGTGATTTTACAATGAACGCAATTGCCGTTGATTTAAAAGATGGAAAAATTGTTGACCCTTTTAAAGGCAGAAAAGATATTAAAAAGAAAATCATCAGAACTGTAGGAAATCCGCATGAAAGATTTATGGAAGACGGTTTAAGACCAGTTCGTGCATTAAGATTTTCATCACAATTAGATTTTAGTATAGAAAAGAAGACATATTTAGAAATATTCGAAGCAAATGTACAGAAAAAAATATCATCAATAAGTATTGAAAGATTCAGAGATGAATTTATGAAAATGCTCTCTTCTACTTTACCAAGTGTCGGTATTAAAAAAATGGAAGAAACCGGTGTTTTAAAATTATTTATTCCTGAAATTTCAAACTGCAGAAATTGTATTCAGCATGATGACAGAGGTTTTCATATTTTTGATGTGTTGGATCATTGTATATATGCATGTGACGGTGCACCAAAAGATAAACCATTATTAAGATTAACTGCCTTTTTACATGATTGTGGTAAACCGGAAGCCAGAAACGAAAGAATTGTAAACGGATTAACTATAAATAATTTTTATAATCACGAAAAAATATCTGCAGAAAAAGCTAAAAAAATAATGACAAATTTAAAATTCAGTAATGCAGAAACTGATTATGTTTGTCATCTTATAGAAAATCATATGTTCCACTACACTCCAGACTGGACAGATGCAGCGGTAAGAAGATTTATTGTAAAAGTCGGATTAGAAAATATTAATGATTTAATCGATTTACGACTTGCAGATATGTATGGGAAATATAATGAACCCGTAAGAAAACATGATACATCATCTTGTTCATTACTTATTGAACTTACAGACAGAGTTAAAAAATTATCAGAAAGTCAAAATATTTTTTCTTTAAAAAATCTAAAAGTAAACGGCCATGATTTAATACAGGAAGGCATTCCTTCAGGAAAAATTTTAGGTCAGATTTTAAATGAATTATTTGAAACAGTCTTAGATGATCCACAAATGAATGATAAAGAAAAATTAATTAATTTAGCAAAAAATCTTTATAAAAAATAAATTTTTAATAATTTTACTTTAGGTTTATTAGATTATAATCCTGGTGGGAAATCAGTTTATTATACTTATAAATATTGTAATGAAAAATGGAATACAAGTCCTGAATCAAAAATAAAAAAAAGGTTATCTATTTTTAGATAACCTTTTTTTTATTTTTTTAGATTTTCATATTCATTCTGTCTCGAACTTCTTCCAAAGTCTTAATACCAATTTCGCGGGCTTTTTGTGCACCGTCTAATAAAACTTTACGAATATATTCTGGATCAGCTTCAAGTCTGGCTCTTTCTGCACGTAATGGACGGAGTTTTTCGTTTAATGCTTCTGTAAGTGTATTTTTAAGCATTCCACCGCCACCTTCTCCAATACGAGCGGCAATTGCAGAAGGTTCTTCTCCAGTACAAAGACTGATTAATGAAAGAAGATTTGCAACTTCAGGTCGATTAACTGGATCATAAGTGATGTTTCTGTCCTGGTCAGTTTTTGCCTTTTTAATAAGTTTTGCTGTTTCATCTTCTGTTGCAGAAAGCATAATTGCATTTCCACGAGACTTAGACATTTTCTGACTTCCGTCTAAACCAAGAATCATTGGTGTTTTAGAAAGAAGTGCCTGTGGTTCTGGGAATACAGGTTCTTTTCCCATATCTGTACAGAATTTTTTATTAAAGCGGCTTGCAATTGTACGAGTCATTTCCAAATGAGGAAGCTGGTCTTTACCAACCGGAACAATATTTCCTTTACAGAACAAAATATCACATGCCTGATGAACTGGATATGTATACATTCCGGCATTTACATTTTTAAGACCTGCACTTTCAATTTCTTCTTTTACTGTCGGATTACGGCTGAGTTCAGCATTACTAACCAAAGTCAAGAAAGGAATCATAAGCTGATTACATTCTGGAACATAACTGTGAGGATAAATAATTACATCCTGTTTTTCCGGATTAATACCAGCTGCAAGATAATCAATTACAAGCTGTTTTGTATTCTGACTGATTTTATCAAATGCATCGTGATCAGTTAAAACCTGATAGTCTGCAATAAGAATCATTGTTGGAACACCAAGATTTGCAAGACGTACACGATTCTGTAAACTTCCAAAATAATGGCCGATATGTAAAAGACCTGTTGGACGATCACCTGTAAGAACTCTATATTTTTTTGGATTTTTTAATAAATCTTCTTCAATTTTTTTACTGCGTTCTACTGCAGCTGCATAACTTGCATTAATATCACTATATTTAATTTCGTCACTCATAAAAGTTTTTCCTTAAATTTTATATTATTTTAATATCTTATCATAAATCTTAGTTGATTTTCAATTAAAAAAAGAAATATAATACTATTTGTGAAAGCGATAGATGTATTTGTAGATTGGTTAGATAATTATTTAAATTTTGAACATCAGCCTGAAAAAAATATTTTCTGGCTGGATACTATAGATTTTTTATGTAAACGTTTTAATAATCCCCAGGATGCAGCTCCCTGTATTCATATAGCCGGTTCTAAAGGAAAAGGTTCAGTTTCTAAAATGATTTCATGTATTTTAGATGAAGCTGGATATAATGTCGGTTTATACACTTCTCCACATATAATTGATTTTAGAGAAAGAATTACTACTCCAAACGGATTTTTTAAAGAAGAAATTTATGAAGAAGCAATAAAAGAATTAGTTCCTAATATTGAATCAATTATGCAGTTACCTTGTGACAGACCTATAACATGGTTTGAACTTGTAACAGTTTATTCTTTCTTATGTTTCAGACAGGCAAAAGTTGACTGGTCAGTTTTTGAAGTCGGACTTGGTGGAAGATTAGATGCAACAAATGTAATAAGACCTAAAATCTGCTGTATAACTCCAATTGAACTTGAACATACAGAATTTCTTGGTGATACACTTGAAAAAATTGCAGCAGAAAAAGCCGGTATTATTAAAAACTGTACACCTGTAGTTATTGCTCCTCAACAATCACAAAGTGTTAAAACAGTAATTTCTGAAAAAGCGTTTACAAAACATGCACCTTATTATTTTGTAGATGAATTAATTACTGGTGCAAATTATAGTTTTAACGATAAACAAAAAACTATGAAGATTCATCTTGAAAGTTCAATTTTTAACAGACCATTGGAAACTCAGATGAAACTTTTAGGTAAAATGCAGGTTCAGAATGCTGCACAGGCTGCAATCACAGTAAGAAAAATTTTCCCTAATTTAGATGAAGCAGTCATAGAAAGAGGACTTGCAAAAGCAACACTTCCAGGAAGATTTGAAGTTATTGAAAATCTAAAGAATTATGAAAATATTCCTGAAATTGTATTAGACGGTGCACATACAGTAAACAGTATAAGATTAACATTAGACACTTTAAATAAAATGTATGGTGATTATAAAATCAATCTTCTTTTTGCATGTGCAGCAGATAAAGATATAAAAGATATTGCTGATTTATTTAAATATCGCTTTGAAAATATTTATTTAACTATTCCGGGAGACATTAAAAAATCTGATATAAATACAGCTGAAGAATGTTTTAAAAACAGCGGATTAAAATTTGAAGCTAACAAAAATTATAAAGAAATAATAAAGAAAGCATTAAAAGAATCTGCTGAAAAAGGAAATGTCCTTTTAGTAACAGGTTCTTTCTACCTTTTAGCTGAAATTAAAAAGATTATTGCAGATATTAAAAATAACCAAAATTAATTAATAATTTTTTCAACACGTTTAGAAATTGAAGTTAGAACTTCGTAAGAAATTGTATTTCCAATTTTAGCTAAATCTTCTGCAGTATTTAATGCACCACTTTCTTTTGGACCAAAAATAATAACTTTATCCCAAAGATGAACATCTTTATTATCTTTACCAATATTTACCATACACTGGTCCATACAGATTCTTCCACATACAGGATAATTTTTACCGTTAATAGTTACCTGTAATCCAGGAGAAAATCTTCTTAATAAACCGTCTGCATAACCGACTGGTAAAATAGCAACATAAGTATCTTCTGGACAAACATAAGTCCTTCCATAAGAAATTGATTTACCTTTTGGGAAATGTCTTATAGCTACAACTTTAGTTTCAAAAGATAAAACTGGTTTAATATCAAAATCTTTATGTTTTTGCTGTAAATGTTCTTTTGTAATTTCATCAGGATAATATCCGTATGTGATAATCCCAGGTCTTACCATATCAAAATGCATATCAGTATTATTTAATAAAGCAGCACTGGCACCACAAGAACAAACTCCAGGATTAATACCTTCTTCTTTTACACTATTTACTGCAAATTTAAATGATTCAAACTGTTGTTTAGTAAAATCCTGATTTTCTTCCTTAAGACTATCTGAAACTGCAAAATGAGTACACATTCCGCCTAATTTAAGATGGTTAAAAGAATTTATTAATTTTGCCTGAGATTTTGCTTCTTCAGGATAACAGCCG
Source organism: uncultured Treponema sp. (assembly GCA_937892225.1). Taxonomy (GTDB): domain Bacteria; phylum Spirochaetota; class Spirochaetia; order Treponematales; family Treponemataceae; genus Treponema_D. Next base: position 410 of record CALAUH010000009.1, on the reverse strand, counting down.
ATTCTACCCATTCCAGTATCAACTGCCAGATGAACTTCGAATTTTTCATCATTCTTAAAATAATTATCAGCTGCTTTTGAAAGTATATTAATATATTCTTCACCAAAAACTAATGGAGTAATTTTATAAGTGAATAAATCTTCCATTTCAATTGGTGTACATAAACTTAATAATAAAATATTAGCTTTAATTCCGTTATTTCTTAAATCAATTGCTTCATCAACTGTTGCAACTGCAAGATATTCAATGTCTAATTCTTCTGCTAAACGGGAAGTTAATCTTGCATTATGACCATAACTGTCTGCTTTTACTGCAACACAGATTTTTGTATCTGGATTAATAGCAATCCCAACTTTACAATTATTTGCTTTAATATAATTAATTAATTCATAAAAATATAAAAAAATAAA
>CALAUH010000008.1 GCA_937892225.1 uncultured Treponema sp. | reverse complement strand
ATATAGTCTGTGTATCTCCGACTTTTCTTCCTCGGCTTTCAAGATTATTGTATTCACTTAAAGAACCTAGATAAATCCAGCCAGATCCCGGATAAATAACCTGTAACATTTCACCTTTTTTAAGAGTGACTTTTCTAGATGGTACAACACCTTCTGAAAATTCTTTTTTCTCCTGATAATTCATTTCTTCTTTAGAAGGTTCAATATCATCTTTTACAAAACCGGGATATTCAGCATTTGATTTAGGTTTTTCTGGTACTGAAGAAAGTTTTTTAGTGTTACTTTCTTTTTTTGTATCATTTTTATTTATTCCAGATTTATTTAATTCATTACCATTTATATTATTTTTTTCTAAATCAGATTTATTTACATAATTTGTTCTGTTATTATCATCTGATTTTTTAGTATTCTCAGACGGTGTATTAGTTTCTTTTTGATTTGAATTTGTATTTGTATTTTTATTCGATGTTGAATCAATTTTATTTGAAGCAGTATCCGTTGTTTTTGTATCTTTTTTTGATGCGGCAGTATTTTTTTCTTTATCTGTTGAGGTTGCAGGATTATTTAATTTTGAAGGAGCAGGAGTTGCTTTAGGTTCTTCTTTTTTAGGAGAAAATCCTGGTGTTGTTCCATTAAAATTATCTTTTTCTTTTGTAACAGTTTTATCTGCTTTAGAAACTGCAGGTTCTGCATCTTTTGTAGTAACTTTATTTGTGATTTGAGAATTCTTTTTTTCCTGTAACTGCAATTGATAATCATAAACTTTGTCTTCTGGAATTGTACCGACTTTTTCTCCATCAATTAAAACAGTTCCGTCATCTAAAATTTCTAAATCTCTTACAAGAGGTTCTGGAATTTCGTCTGGTGAGTCTGGTATAACAATTGTTGAAGTCGGAATATTTTCGTTTCCTAAATCAGTTTCTTCTGTTCCAAAATCAGATGCACAGGAAAAAAACGTAAATAAACTTAAACTGATTAAAAATACGTAAAGTTTTTTCATGGAGCGGCTCCTACAATTTTTGAAGCTAGATTATCATTTGCCTGCTGTAAAGAATCAATGTCTTTTGCAGAAGGTATTGTAAACCATTTGTTTATTTCTTCTTCCGGCCAGTTTTCTTTTGTTTCTCTTGTAATATTATAATCACGCTGTACTTCAGGACCATCTGGAACTAACTGTTCCTGTGTAAGTACAATTTCCTTTCTTGAATAATCAACAGGATTTTTTTTAGATGAAATTATTATGCTTATAAGAATAATTATTAAAATAAAAATCAATGCAGAACACAAAATTATTATGACTTTTTTTGTGTTTTCTTTGCAGTAAGAAATTATTTTATCTGAAAATTCTTTTATATTCATTTGTTTCTATTCCTGTTTATCAAGGATAGGATCAATTATAGTACCATCATCTTTATGTATACGTTTTGGTGGACGAGGTGGTACAACAATTCCTTCTTCAGCAGGTACATCTTCTTCCTTAAAATCTTCTTTTGATTTAACAACTTCTTCGTGTTTAATTTCCTGTCCAAGTTTAAGAGCAATAATTTTACTAACACCAGATTCTTCCATTGTAATACCAAGCATAGTCGATGCACCCATTACAGTTTTCTTATTATGAGTAATTACAATATACTGACTTACGTTTGCGAAACTTTCCAAAGTTGTTACAAAACTTGAGACGTTTTTATCATCCAAAGCTGCATCAATTTCGTCTAAGAGACAGAATGGGCTAGGGCGAACCTGATATGTTGCAAATAAAAGAGCAACGGCTGTCATAGTTTTTTCACCACCAGATAAAAGTGCAATGTTTTCAAGTTTTTTTCCAGGTGGCTGTGCATAAATATCAATACCTGATTGAAGAATATTTGTAGGATCAGCAAGTTTTAATTCAGCTCGACCGCCATTGAATAATCTTCTGAACATATTATGGAAATTTTTCTTAATCTGATTGTATGTTTCAAGGAACATTTCTGCAGATTTAGATTTAATTTCTTCACTTACACGTATGATATTATTAAGAGATTTTTGTGTATCTTCGTAGTTATTTTTCTGTCTTTCGTATCGTTCTTTAACTTCTGCAAATTCTTCAGGAGCCATAAGATTGACTGTACCAAGACTTGCAAAATCTTTTTTTACAACAGATAATTTTTCGCGGATATCTGCTGCAGGTGTAGTAATCTTATACATTCTCTCTTCAAATTCCATAAGGTCTCTAGAATATTGATCCTGGAAATTCTGTTTAACATTTTTAATATCATTTTCTGAAGAGTTTAAGTTTAATGTTAATCTTTCATATTGTTCCTGATATTTATTCTGTTCTTCACGTTTCTTTTCAAGTTTATCATTTTTATTCTTGCCCATTGTTGGCATACAATCACTTCCAATACTGATAATTGGTTTTATACCAATAATTTTTCCCACAAATGCTTTTAAGCCATTCACTCTACCTGATTGTTTGAAAAATTTAAGATCATCAGTAAAAAGATAACATGCATATTTTTCAACTTCAGTTTCTGCTTTTATTAATATGTCTTTAACTGGAGTGCCTTTTTTAAATTCCTCACATGCCCATTTTGTAATTTGATAAGATTCAATCATTATTCCCTTTGTATCAAGTAAAAACACGTGTCTATCAGGATATTTTCCTTTTAATTCTTGTAAAGCTAACATCATTGAATTAAATGTTCCACTCATTGCGCTAGAGAAATGGATATAAAATATATCATTGCCCTTTTTGAATTCTGGTTCAAAATATGAAACATAATTATAAGGATTTAATCCAGTAGTAGTTGGAATGATTCCTTTACGTAAAAGATCACAAAAAGCATGGTCATCATATTTTTCCCAATCAACATAAGGAAAAATTTGTTTGCCATCAATTATATAAGGCATACTAATCATAGTTGCCTCGTAATGTTTAGCTTCTTCAAGAGTAAAATCACTATTAGTGTCGATAAATAATTTAATCATTTTTGATTTGTAATTGAATTATATAACAATTACAGACATGATGGTAAAAAAATAGAAAAATCTAGGTAATTTTATATCCCCCTTTTTGACATTTTGATAAATTTTTGTCGGGGGAGATAAGGATTTGAAGAAAAGAAGAAAAATAAACTTTAACGGGTGCATACGTAAGTTTTTTGTTTCAAAAAACAAGATATAGTATTAGAATCAAGGTATAAAGAGGTTACAAATATGGAATTTACCAATGAACAAATAGAAAAAGCAAGAAATTGCAAAACTCTAGAAGAATTTAAGTCTTTAGCAAAGGCGGAAGGTTTAGTTTTATCTGAGGATGATGCTAAAACATATTTTGAATCTACCAGAACAGGTGAATTAAGCGATGACGACTTAGCCGCTGTTGCTGGTGGAAAAGGTGATTGGGTTGTTACTAGTGAAAAGATAGTTTATATTAACTGTCCTTTTTGTGGTACACATTTAAAAATTAAATTTAAATGGCTTAAACACAAAAAAACAGGAGAACGTAGTTGCACATTTAGACCAAATGAATGCACTGGAAGCGGATGCGATGCATGGATAGCTTACGATATGTATGGTAATCATTTCTTTTTTAGCAATAAAAAGGGTGAAGGCCGTTATGTACCAATGCCTAAATAGTTGAAGCTTTTAGTAAGAAAGGGAAAAATTATGGAATTTAGTAAAGAGCAAATAAATAAAGCTATTGATAAAATAAATGAGGTTTTTAGTATTGTAGCCCAAGAGAGACTTTCTAATTTAAAACAATAGTAT
>CALAUH010000007.1 GCA_937892225.1 uncultured Treponema sp. | reverse complement strand
TGATTTGCCAAATCAGGTTTCTGGTCGTGTTCCAACTGCCGAATGGAAAGAAAAAACATATCATGAAAAATGGATGGGTGGTGATACAATGTCCTGTTCAATCGGACAAGGATATATGGAAGCAACACCTTTACAGCTTGCTAATATGATGGCAATGGTTTGTAATGAAGGTGTAATTTATAAACCTCACATTCTTAAAGAAGTACGAGATCCAATTACTAATGAAGTAATAGAAGAAGTAAAACCTGAAATTCTTACAAAATCAACTATTGATAATTCTGTTTGGAAAACTTTACAGGAAGATTTAAGATATGTTGTTACAGACGGTACACCTATCTATCCAATGGGAAATAAACGTGTAAAGATTGCCTGTAAAACAGGTACTGCCGAAGTTGAACAATATAAAAATTCAAATGATCAAAGACACTGGCACTCATGGCTGGTTGCTTATGCACCTACAGATGCTCCTCCAGAAGATCAAATATGTGTAGCAACAATTGTTGAAGCTTGTAATACATGGGAATGGTGGGCTCCATATGCAACAAATATCGTTATTAATGGTATTTTTGCAAATGAAACATACGAAGAGTCTATTACTGAACTTGGATTTAAATATCTTGATTTATCACTTTCTGCGAGAATGGAGTAGTTTAGAATGAAAAATAAAATCTTATCAATGTTTGATTATCTACTCATTTTATTATCATTCGCTTTAATTATTTTAGGTGTTTTATTTATTTATTCTTCAAGTATAAATCAGTATGGAGTTTCAGTAACACGAGAACATTATAAACAGTTAGTATGGGCTTGCTGTGGTATTGTTGCAATGATTTTTTTTACAATATACGATTATCGTAGATTTGAAAAAAAATTATCTATCATAATTTATGGATTATCAATATTCTTATTATTATATACATTAGTTTTTGGTAAAGAAGTAAATAATGCAAAAAGCTGGCTCGGTTTTGGAAGTGTAGGTATTCAACCGTCTGAACTTTCAAAAGTATGTTATATTCTATTTTTAGCAAGATTCCTTGAAAATACAAAAGGAGATTATTCCTTTTTCAGATATTTAAAAGCAATTGTAATAATGGTAATTCCAATGGGGTTAGTTTTAGTTCAACCTGATATGGGAACTGCCTGTGTTTATATAGCAATTTTCTTATTCATGTGCTTTATATCAGATATTCCTGTTCGCTTTATCGTTTTTACTTTACTTTTTGGTATTTTTACAATCATACTTGCTGTAATTCCACAGTTTAATAAAGAAATCTTAACAAAACCAAATAGAATAATTACAATTTTATCCAGTACAAAATTAAAATTATTATTGACTTTTGTATGTGCTTTAATTACTTCAATGGCAATAATAATCAGAAGATATTTTAAAGGTTCTCAATATTTTTATTGGGTAGCATTTGTTTTCGGAATTTTTACATTAAGTTTGCTTGCATCTTGGGCATTATTAAAAGTACTTAAACCTTACCAGTTAAGACGTCTGTATATTTTCGTTAATCCTTATAAAGATGGAAAAAATGGTCTTGGCGACGGATGGAATATTATTCAGTCTAAAATTGCCATTGGTTCCGGCGGGTTTAATGGTCAAGGATACATAAACGGAACACAGAGTCATTACCGATATTTGCCAGAACAAAGTACTGACTTTATTTTCAGTATTTATTCAGAAGAATTTGGCTTTTTAGGTGGATTCTTAATCTTCGTTATTTATAACGTTATTTTTATTCGAATAATATTCATTATTAAAAATACAAAAAATACATATGGCGTTTATATTGCAACAGGTATTTTAGGTATGTTCTTCTTCCATTTCTTTATAAATATTGGAATGGTAATGGGAATAATGCCGATTATGGGTATTCCTTTATTGTTGATGTCTTACGGTGGTTCTTCTTTAATAACAAGTATGATTTGTATAGGATTATTAATGAGTATTAATTATCGTAAAAAGGAATTACTGTAATTTTATACTTATGATTTCAAAACTTCCTTCATCAAAATTAAATATTTTCGAATTAATAAAACAAGTTGCAGTTTTAGCAATTCCTGTAGCTTTACAAAATCTTCTTTCTACAACTGGCGGAATGATAGATACTGTAATGATAGCATCTTTAGGTGAACAGAATGTTGCCGCTGTCGGTTTATGTGCACAATTTTCTTTTTTAATGTTTTCGTGTTACTGGGGATTTGTCGGCGGTGGAATGTTGTTTATATCACAATATTGGGGTGCAAAGAATGACAGGGGACTTGAACGTTCATATGGAATTACGATTTTCTGTCTAACAATTGTTTCTTTGATTTTCTGTCTACTAGCAGTAATTTTTCCAAATCTAGTCTTATCAATTTATACAGACAAAGCAGCTATTAAACAGATTGGAATTGAATATATACGAATAGTCGGTTTTGCATATCCATTACAAGTTTTATCCGTTGGTATGAGCTGCCTTTTACGTTCAACAGAAAGAGTTAAAATTCCTTTATATGCAGCAATTGCATCTGTAGTTACAAATACCTTCTGTAACTGGATATTGATTTTTGGAAATTTAGGAGCTCCATGTCTGGGAGTAAAAGGTGCTGCAATCGGAACACTTATTTCTGCGGTAGTCAATGTTGCAGTTATTTTAATAGCCGCTTTAGTTACAAAATATCCATATCTTTTTCGATTCAAGAATTTCTTTAGGTGGGATAAAGAATTTCTAAAATTATATATTGGAAAATGTTTTCCAATTATCTGTAATGAATTTTTAATTGGAGCAGGTAACTTAATCATTAATATTGTTTTAGGACATCAAGTTGAAGAAGCAATTGCAGCTGTAGCAGTTTTCAGGACTTTAGAAGGATTAGTAATTGGATTTTTTGCAGGATTTTCAAGCGCTGCCTCTGTTTTAGTAGGAAAATGTGTAGGTTCTGGAGAAACAGAAAAAGCTTATTACAGGGCAATCAGAATTGTTTATCTTTGTCAGTTTACAATTTTTATAATCATAATGATATTATTCTTGATTCATAATCCATTATTACATGCAATGAGTTTAAATGGATTATCTTATGAATATGGAACCGGATTATTATTTATATATGGAATTGCAAGTATAATACGTATGGGAAACTGGACACAAAATGATACATATCGTTCTGCAGGTGATGCAACTTACGGTACAATATTAGAAATCATCTTTATGTATTCACTTGTCATTCCGGCACTGCTTCTTACAAATTTTGTCTTAAAAGCACCTTTTCTCGTTGTTTTTGCAATGTGTTACATAGATGAACCAATCCGCTATATTTTAATGCAAATCCACGATTTTTCATAGTTTACCTCACGATCCGCCGCAGTGCTTATGCCCGGCGCTGCTTCT
>CALAUH010000006.1 GCA_937892225.1 uncultured Treponema sp. | reverse complement strand
TAGAAGAAGAACCAGTTGTTGAAGAAACAGTCGAAGAAGAACCGGTAGAAGAAGCCGTAATCTTAGAACCAGTTGAAGAAGTTAAAGAAATTCCAGCTGTAGAAGAAGTAGTAGAAGAAGAACCAGTTGTTGAAGAAACAGTCGAAGAAGAACCGGTAGAAGAAGCCGTAATCTTAGAACCAGTTGAAGAAGTTAAAGAAATTCCAGCTGTAGAAGAAGTAGTAGAAGAAGAACCAGTTGTTGAAGAAACAGTCGAAGAAGAACCGGTAGAAGAAGCCGTAATCTTAGAACCAGTTGAAGAAGTTAAAGAAATTCCAGCTGTAGAAGAGGTTGTAGAAGAAGAACCTGTAGTTGAAGAAACAGTCGAAGAAGAACCGGTAGAAGAAGCTGTAATCTTAGAACCAGTTGAAGAGGTTAAAGAAATTCCAGCTGTAGAAGAAATAGTAGAAGAAGAGCCTGCCGTTGAAGAAACTGTTGAAAATGCGATTACATTAGAAGAAGAGGAAGAAGATACAGTAATACCAGTATATACAGATGATAAAATAACTAGATTTGAAGATTTACCATCTCATACATATTATGTCCAGATTGCTGTATTAAAAAATGAAAAAGAAGTACAAGAAATTAAAAATAAATACGGCAAAAACTATCCTATAACTATAATCTATCTTGAAAATGGTTATAAACAAGTTCTTATTGGACCACTCAACATTGATGAATATGGTGCTGTATTAGAAAGATTTAAATCTTATGGTTATAAAGGTGCTTATGTAAGAAAACGTAAATAGTTATTTTACGAGTTCATAAATTTTAAGCATACCGTCTAAAGTAAGATTTTTATCTATGTAATCAAAAATATTAGTGATTGGAGCAAGCATACTATTTAAACCGCCTGTTGCAATCACTTTTACAGAATCTGCTGGTGTATTTGTTTCTTTTTCCAAATCAATTTTCATCTGTTTAATAAGATTTTCTACAAGTCCTTTATATCCCAAAATAATTCCTGATTGAATGGCAATAACTGTATTTTTACCAAGACTTGTCGGCGGAATATCTAATGGTACTGCAGGTAATTGAGCTGTATTTGCAAAAAGAGAATTAAATGCTGTTCTAATACCAGGAGCAATTGCAACACCGGCAATAGCACCATTTTTATCTACGGCAGTAAAAGAAAGTGCAGTTCCAAAATCTGCAACAATAACTGGAGATTTATATTTTGTCCAAGCTGCGACTGCATCACAAAGTAAGTCTGTACCGATTTCATGAACAGCTGTTTCTGGAATTTTTAAAGGTAATTTATCATAAATAGCTGGTTCAATAATTAATGGTTTTTTATTTGTAATTCTTGTTGCAACAATAACAAAAGGACCAATTAAAGCTGGAACAACTGTACTTATGATTGTGTCCTTAATATCATTAAAATCAACACCGGCATCTTTGAATAAAGAACGCAAAATTGAAAAGTATTCATCACCAGTACGTTTTACATCTGTACTGATTCTCCATTCTTGAATTATTTCTTTATCTTTAAAAATAACCGCTTTTATATTTGTATTTCCAATATCAATTGCTAAAATCATTTTAATATCCTAATTAATTTTTTTTGATTCAAAGACAGTTTTAAGTCATTTGAATATTTTTATATAATGATATATTATAACTTTATGAGTGAATTGATTCAACCAAAGGTTTTAAAAGGTTTTCGTGATTTTTTACCTGTAAATGAAATTTTAAGAAATACATTAATAGAAAAAATTACTGAAGTTTATCGTTCTTTTGGATTTGTTCCAATAGATACACCTGTTCTTGAGTATTCTCAGATTCTTTTAAGAAAGAGTAATGGAGAAACAGAAAAACAGATATTCAGATTTGAAGATAATGGCGGTCGTGATGTTGGTCTTCGTTTTGATTTAACAGTACCATTTGCCAGATTTACTGCTGAACATTATTCAGAAATTTATTTACCATTCAAAAGATATCATATTGCAAAAGTATGGCGTGGAGAAAAACCACAGGCCGGACGTTATAGAGAATTCGTTCAGTGTGATGTTGATACTGTCGGTTCAGATTCTGCAGCATGTGATTTTGAAATTTTGAATGTTATTAAAAGTACATTAAAAGCAATTGATGTAGAAAATATTACAATTCATGTAAATCATAGAGGAATTTTTAATCGTTTCTTAAATAAACTCGGACTTTTAGATAAATCTGAAGATATTTTAAGAAGTGTAGATAAACTTGCTAAAGTCGGTCAGGACGAAGTTAAAAAAGAAATTTTTGAATTTTGTTCAAGTCAGGAAAAAACTGATGAAATTTTAAAATTCATTTGTGCAAAAGGTGACTTCCTTGAAATTTTAGCACAGATGGAAGAAATGGCTGGCGGACCTGCAGAAGATACACAAAGAATGAAAGAAATCTATGAAATGATGAAATCTGCAGGAATAGAAAAATCTTATGTTTTAGACCCTTCAATTACAAGAGGATTGGATTATTATACTGGTCTTATTTATGAATCAATTTTAACTTCAACTGATAGTGTTGGTTCAATTGCAGGAGCATTCTTTAGCGGTTGTCCTAATACTACTTATGG
>CALAUH010000005.1 GCA_937892225.1 uncultured Treponema sp. | reverse complement strand
TCATCATCAATAATAATTTTCATAATAAGCCTCCTGTGTAGCTGCAGTTTTTTTTTCTTTTGTTCTGCAACTCACTGTATGGCTTTATTATAGAAAATATGTGTTGCCAAATGTAGGACAGTACTAAAAGAACACGCCTTTCACAAAAATCTCAATTCCAATTCCAATCAGAATAACGCCACCAAGAATGTTTGCCTTTCCAGCAAGTTTAGTTCCAACTTTTTTACCAATAATAAGCCCCGCAATACAAATGGCAAAAGTAACCGCCGCAATAATCAGTGCACAAACAAGCGCCATCACAAAATTATAATCAGCAATTGTAAAACCAACCGAAAGTGCATCAATTGATGTAGCAACGCCTTGAATCATGAGTGCACCAAAAGTAAGTTTTTTAGCCTCTTCACTTTCTTCGTCGCCGCCTTTAATTCCTTCTATCAGCATTTTTCCGCCAATGTACAAAAGCAGAATAAGCGCAATCCACGGAATGAACTTTTCAAACACAGAAAAATATTGCACGACTGTATGAACACAAGTCCAGCCGATCATAGGCATTGCAGCCTGAAAAATTGCAAACACACCGGCAATAAGCGACATTCGACCGGCTTTCATTTTTGGTTCATTCAAACCGTTTGCAAGCGAAACTGAAAAAGCATCCATAGCAAGACCGACGCCGAGTAAAATACTGTTGATAAAAAATGCTACATCGTAATTCATATTTTGAGTATTATCAGATTTAATTGATTTGTGCAATTACCAAATTTTCAAAAACTCGGCTGGAGTTAAAGTTCGAACATGCGATGCTTCGTAATCTTCTTTATTTCTGGTGATGATATAATCAGCATTTATGTCGATTGCACATTCATCCTGGAGGCAGTCTTCAAAATCAAAAAAAGATTTTCGGTGCAAAGCAGAAATTAATTTTGAAGAATCCAGACCCACAACGGTAAAATAATCAAACAATCCAAGCAAAAATCTTCTGCATTCAGCATCAGTTGCATCTTTCCTGCAAATATACTTTATATGTGGAATTGAAATTGCACTAATTCCAGCTTCTAATTCTCCATCGAGTATTTTCTGCAAAATTATTCTTTCTTCTTCACAATAATCCGGACGTTTTGTAAAAATATCAATTAAAACATTAGTGTCTATCAGTACGCACATATTTTTCCTCCAAATAACGATGATATTCTTCTCTATAGTCATAGTCTTTCGGATATTCCCTTAACTTACCTATAAAATCTAAAATAACCTTTTTAGACTCTTCTCTTCTCTTTTCTTTTTCTTTATCAGCATCTACAACAATCTTAAAATGCTGTCCCTTTGAAAATGAAAAATCATCATCCAAAACCCTGACTGCAGTTCCATCAAAATAAGCATCATAAACAATAGTATTTCCATTCGCCTTGGCAGAATATTCTGGAGTAGGCTCATTAACATAAAGTGAGATTTTTGGAACTTTGTTTTCGTAAATAAAAGTGGTAGTTACACCATAAATATCTGCAATTTTTTGAACTGTCTTTGCAGATGGAATTACAGTTCCGTTTTCATATTTAATATAAGACTGCCTTGTAATTTCAAGTTTTTGTGCAACTTCATCCTGAGTAAAAGAATTTATTGTTCTAAGATATTTGATGATTTCTTTCATTTTCACCTCAAATATAATATATTTGTAAAGTTACTTTATGTCTATCAAAACGTTACATATTGACAATTAAAATCATTTTTTTTAATCATCTTGTTTTCTATATCTCAGGTATTTTTTTAAAAGAATTCTGACAAATTTTCTAAATGTGATATAATTTTATCAGAGTTTTGGAGGTATAAAATGACTCATTCAATTGCTATTAAAAAAGAAGTCTTCAGCATAAAAAAACAGGCTTTATTTACAGTTTTAGGAATTGCTTTATCGGTAATTTTACCACAGTTTTTCCACCTTTTAGGAATTGCTTCTGGAACAGGTAATGCACTTGGAAAAGTTTTATTACCAATGCATTTGCCAGTAATTTTTATAGGATTATTTGCAGGACCTTGGGCTGGTGCAATCACAGGTTTGTTTGGACCACTCATCAGTTTTTCATTAACAGGAATGCCAGCCGCTCCAACAGTTCCATTTATGATGGCAGAACTTTTTGGCTACGGACTTTGTGCCGGTCTTCTTAGAAATGTAAATCTTCCAAATGTTGTAAAAGTATTTATCACAATGATTGCAGGACGTGTTTTAAGAATGTTGTTCTGTATCTTAATGATTTACGTTTTTGCAAACCAGAACGAAGCAATTTTAAGTGTTTGGAAAAGTCTTCCAGCAGGATTGCCAGGTATTCTTTTACAGATTACTTTAATTCCACTTGTTCTATATAGAATTGAAGAATAAATAAAAATCGTAAAAACTAAAATCTAGTCATTATAAACGCCTGGATAAGTGCAATAAGAGGAAAACCGATTATAGTTCCAATCCATTTTCTGATTATTGTCTTTTTTGGAACATAAGGCATCAAGTCTTCTGTTCCAGGAATAATCCAGGCTTTTGTTTTTCCAACCCAGTAAGAATCGATGAAAATTCTGTCAAAAATACCTTCAATCATAAGAATGGAAGTAATCTGAATAAAAATATCCAAAAAATCTCTGGCGCCATTAACAAAATAAACCAAAAGCGGTACAAAAAATAAAACTGGAATGAATAAAGCTAAAACTGAAATAAGACTTCGTTTTTTTATCTCTTTTTTAGTGATAAGGCCAAGGTCCACAACTCGTTTTTGTACATCCTCTTCATAAAAATAAACAGAACCTACAGGGCCATTTGCAATTCCAACAACGCAAACCAAAAGCATTAAAAAACACATTGCAAGTGCTTCAATAAGAATCAAAACTATATTCATATCATTCTCCTATAATTTTCAATAATTCATCTGCATCTTTTTTAATAAGCGGACTCATACTGTCTTTATATTTGCTCAAATCAATTTTTTGAACAGCCGCAGTAATTTGTGCATGCATTTCCGGGCGATACAAAACAACTTCATGAAGGGAAGCAAGACACTGGCGCACAACAGTTGGTTTTGAATCGTTCAAAAGCGGTACCATTTTTTCAAAAACTGATTTAATTTTTTCTTCGTTATCCCAGCGGGCCTGTGCACAAATTAAACCAAAACCACGTGTACGATGATAAGAATTTTTTTCTTCAAGAAGAGAAGCAAAATCATCAATCATGCAAAAATATTTATTCGAAGCAGCAGATTCAACAACAAGCTGTTTACAATATTCATAAGCGGACATTTCGTTTTTTGCAGTAAGTTTTTCTAAGATTTCGGTCATAATATTTATAATATTACACTAATGTTTCAATGTTTGAAATCTATTTGATAAAAAATATTCACCTTGTAAAAATCCCCCAAATAAGATAAATTTATCTTGTGTATTTCAATGGAATCTGGTGAAAAGCCAGAACTGAATGCGCAACGGTAAATATTTCGAGGCTGGGAAAAAGCTTTAAAAAATCTAGACAATCACTGAACGGCGCTGGTGCAATTGTAGTCGGTCGTTTGGGAAGATTTGATTTTTGTAAATAAACATTTGTTCCTTTTACAAAATATGAGTCCGGAAACTTTGGTACACGTTGTAAACAATGTTTACATGCCTCCCGTATGGAAGGTAAATCTTATTTTTGGAAATTGCGCAGATTCGATTTCCGGAGTTTTTTATGAACAATTCAAAGTTCTCACGTGTGTCGCTGGCATTATTGTCGGCTTGTCTGTTGTTTGCTTGCAGTCTCTTTGTAAGCTGTCAAAAAGAACCTACTGTAAAAGATGTAACTCTTGTTGGTACATGGACTAGTGCTTATGGTGATGGTTACGTTATCACTGACACAAAAGTTACCTACGATGACGGTGGTTATGGTTTTGGCTGGAATGCTGATATTGCCGAAATTACTGATGATTACATGTATGTAAAATATTCTAGTGGCAAATATTTTTGTGTGGCATACAAAAATTTAACAGAAACTTCATGTTCCTTTTCAAATGCTTACAAAGCAGGTGGAAAAACTGATTGCGAAACTTTAGATGAAGCAAAATCAGAATTTACAATTGATAATGGATATTTTACATATTATTCAGAATGTTCAAAAGTAGAATAAAGCAGGCGTTGCGGGCGGCGATTGAGCCCGCAGAAGGGGTAGCGGAAGACTGCAAAGCAGGCTGGAGCGAGGGGAAGGCATTCCCCTCCTTCATTATTCTTTTTACTCTTTTTACTTTCAATATTTATTCTCAGAAAATTCAGCTGCCGGAAATTACAACTTATATTGACTCTCCGGTGGTTGAACAGCGTCAGGTTTTAAACCGCGATGAAATTGAGCAATTAAACGCCAGCGATTTGCCTCAGCTTTTGCAATCGTGCGGAATTCAGCTGCTTAGTTACGGTTCTTACGGACTTGAAAATAAACCTAGCATCCGTGGATTTACAGATGAAACTGTGCGCGTTGTAATTGACGGTGTTTGTATGAACAATGCACAGTATGGAACTTTTGATTTTTCAACCTTAAATCTTGATGATATTGAAAGAATTGAAATTGTGCGCGGCGGTTTTACGGAAGGTGTTAGTGATGAAGGTGCTGTTGGCGGTGTAATTTACATTACGACTAAAAAACAGGAACTTGGTCATCATTTTTATGGGGACAGTTCTGTTCGTACATATTTTAATTCAAATCAGCCAGTGGATTTTTTTGCACAGAAGCTTGGATATTCCGGTCAGTTTGGTGACACTTTTATAAAAGAAAACTTAAGTGCAGCTTGGGCGGAAAATAAATATTTGTATTCTAAGAAGCTTGATGGAAATGTTCGTTATTTTGCAAATGAAAATCAGGCGGAACGAGAAAATGCCGGTGTAAAAGATTTGCAGAATGATTTGAAGGTTGCCCGTTATTTTGGAAATGGAAACTGCCTTACTTTTAGCGATTTGTTTTACGCTGGAGACAAGCACACTCCTGGAAAAGAGTTTTCAAATAATCAGGGAAGGCTTCGGGATGTGGATAATTATTTTTCCATTGATTTAGTAAATCCTGCGGTGGCGAATTGCCTTAAACTTCAAAACACGCTTTGCTACGTTTTTAATGACCGAAAGTTTGATGAAAACAGCACAAAATCGCATCACGTTATAAATACAGGAAAATATGCCGGTTATGCCGATTTTTACAAGTTTGATTTTTATAAGCAGTCGGCAGGTTTGACTTTTGATTTTACTTCGCTGAATTCAACTGATGATGGAAAGCATTTTCAGTTTACGGGCACTTTTAAGGAAACGTCAAAGTTTTTCTGGGGAAATGACGAGCGTTTTAGTTTAAGTCTTCCGATGGCAGTTAAATTTTGCAATTCCAATTTTGAGTTTATTCCAAAGTGTGGATTTAAAGCAGCTTTTTCACATGCAGATTTAATGCTTGACGTTTACCGCATGGTTCAGTTTCCAACAATGGACGATTTGTATTGGAACGACGGAACTTTTACAGGAAACGCGGATTTGAAGCCCGAAAGTGGTGTGGGTGGAGAACTTACTGTAAATCTTCATGACGTAATTTTGCCTTTCAGTTTATGCGTTTATTCAAATTATTATGATTCTAAAATCCAATGGTCTGGAACTTCGGCTGAAAATGTTTCAAGCGCTTTTTATTTAGGCTGCGATTTTCGTACCGAACAGACTTTTTTTGACGAGCGATTAAAAGTTTCTGCAAATTGTGAATATTTGTACACAAGGCTT
This sequence comes from uncultured Treponema sp., assembly GCA_937892225.1. Taxonomy (GTDB): domain Bacteria; phylum Spirochaetota; class Spirochaetia; order Treponematales; family Treponemataceae; genus Treponema_D. The sequence continues at coordinate 3,304 of CALAUH010000005.1, read as the reverse complement.
TTAGATAAATCAAACAAAGTTACATACGGTAAAAGAATTATGTGGACGCCAGACTGGACTGGAAGCGTAAATGCAGTTTACAAGTGGCCGTATTTTACGTTAGAAATGGACGCAAGTTTTGTCGGTAAGCGTTATCTTACAAATGTGAATGCAGCATATCTTAAACCATATTTTCTATTAAATTGCAGCGGCCAGATTACAAAATGGAAACATTGCACGCCTTATTTCCGCCTGGAAAACCTTTTGAATACCCAGTACGAAAGTGTAGAAGGTTATCCTATGCCGGGTATTGGTTTGACAGTAGGAATTAAATATAAGAATTAAAATGATTAAAAACATTCATCAGCAAGTTTTTTTTTATTTTCGATTTACATCCCTTTTTTTGCAATATATAACAAATGCGATGAACTACCTAAAAGTTCCCTTCGTTCACAATTTAAAAGATGATATTTTCTGAATAACTTAAAATCATGGTCCGTCATTTTAAAATCAGTACCATTTTCTGCAAGTTCCAAAATGCCGTCAGTTGCAACCGTAGTCACATGCTCAATATTTTTACCATCAAAAAGCGATTCAAATTCATCAACATCAAAACCAGAAAAACGCTGCTCAAGTTCGTGCTTAGTTTTCAAATCATCATCAAGATTAATTTTACAGCCAGCCTCAAAATTGTCTTTAAGAAAATTACAATATAAAATGCCATGTACCGACAAAAATGCAAAGAAAATCACACCGCCAGTTTTAGTAACACGCACCGCTTCATCAATTGCAAGATTCAAATCTTCCGGCGTAAAAAGATGATACATTGGCCCCAAAACAAGCGTAACGTCAAAACTTTCATCAGCAAATTGCTCAAGATTAAGCGCATCCCCCTGCATTGCCGAAATATTTTTCAAATACCCAATATTCCGCTTTAAAACCTCAAGATTTTTTTCGACAAGTTCCACCGCCGTAACATTAAAACCTTCGCGGGCAAGTGCAACAGAATACCGACCAGTTCCAGCACCAACTTCAAAAACAGAATCACCAGCCTTTGCAAAACGGTGAATAAATTCCATCGTCGTAAAATATTCCAGTTCCCCATGACGACTTTTACAAAGTCGAGCATCTTCATCAAAATTGTCGTAAAAATTATTCAAAAGGTCGATTCTGTCCATACGCATTTAATCCAACTTTTTAGTCATTTTTAATTCCGCAATGTAAGTTCCGTCTTTAAGCATCATTGCATCTGGATAACGGCACACAACTTCAAAACCAAACTTTTTATACAAAGCAAGAGCGCGTTCATTTTCTTCTGCAACATCAAGATTAAGTCTTGTAATGCCGCCATAGTCGCGCGCAACCTTAATCATTGTTTCAAACATTTTAGAACCAATTCCCAATCCCCAATATTCTTTAATAAGCGCAATTCCAATGTTTGCACGGTGATGAAGTTTTATCTTTCCATAAAAATCAATCTGGCAGTTGCCGGCAATTACTCCATCAACATCACAGACAAACATAAGCTGATAAGGATTTTCAAGCGTATCATGAATAACATCAATTTCACCTTCAACAGAATAAACGCAGCAGTCTTCAGGTTCACGCAAAATAAAATGAGTTTCTTCCGCCGATTTCAAAAGATAATCATAAAGTCCCTGCGCATCACTTTCGCGTGCATTTCTAAGAACAGCTTTGCGTCCATCTTTTAATGTAAAAGTTATGTCGTCAATTTTCATATGAGCCTCCGTTTTTATAAATATTATTCCAACAGATTTCCTAAATCTTCGAAAACCCCAACTTCAGCAAATCCACATCGCCAGGGCAGAATTCAAAATCCCCAATTTCGTCCTCGTCAATCCACCTGATTTCAGAAATTTCCTCTTTATTAAAAACAGGATCTCCAATCAGTTCACCAAAATATGCCACAGTAATATACATCAGACCATTCAGATACATTGTTCGCGAATGAAGATGATGCAAATCCTTAATATCACAGTTGATTTCTTCTTTTACTTCACGCCTAACACAATCTATAAAATCTTCACCAAATTCAAGATTCCCGCCAACAACTTCCCAAAACCCCGGAAAATATTTTTTGCTGCTGCTGCGTTTTGAAACGAGAATCTTTTTTTTTTTTTTCTATCAAGCGGCAAAAATGCACAGCCAACCATTTGAATTTTATCTACCATAATTATCGTCCTCTGATTTTGCCTGTAATTTCTTCAACTTCAATTTTTGCTACAGTTGTCATTTGAAAATGTTCATCTTTATAAAAAATTGAATCTTCACCAGCCGGTAGTTTATATCCAGCATGATTCATTAAAGCATCAAGTCCAAGTTTTTTTTCATCGCCATCGACAAACGAAACTTTGCCAAAACCAATTACACTTTGAAAATAGCAAGTCCACTCACAAGCAACATTTTTACCGCCATGGTCCTGCAAATCTGCTTCACATTCAGCCGAAAAACAAACCTCAGGATTTTCTTTCAAAGCAGCAATTTTTTTACCCTCGCCAGCCCCGTGAAAATAAACAGATAATTTTTTACACCCGTTTTCTTCGTTCATAATATAGCCAAAATTTACCGGCACAGAATATGGTTTATCGTCGCTTATCATTGAAAGATGAATAACCTTACACTTTTCCAAAATCGCCAGTACTTTATCAAAATCTTTTACTTCTCTGTCTGTCCTACGCATTTTTTTCTCCTCTACACCAAATCCAAATACCACATAAATTGAACTTCATCCCTGCAGCTAGCCTCAGAATAATAAGCATACATATCAATTTTCGATAACAACGCTCCCTGTTTGCGATAGAACTTGCACGCAGCCACATTATTATTCTGGCATTCTATTACCATCTGCTTATAACCATCAGCCTTTGCTTTTTCAATACCCATGTCCAGTAATTTCTGACCAATTCCCTGATGCTTATATTCATCGATAACCCTGATATCCCACAAAATACATGCATCATCTCTTCCACAAAGCATATCCAATTTAGGAGTCGGACCCGCAACAGTCATCGCGCCAACAGGTTTTTCATCATCAAACGCCATATAAAAGCGCCAGTTTTTAATATCAAAAGTCGCTTCATATTCTGTAGCTCGCTCATATACACCCAAATCTTTTTTGTATGGCGCAACTTCAACTTCTTCAAAATTAAAACCGCCCAAACCGTTATCAATCCTATTTATTTTATAAATACTACGAACATCAACATTCATCGAAATACTGTCATAAATTTCAAAACAGGATTTGTCCATTTCTTTTATATAAATCATTTTTTTCTCCTTTGGGCGTTCCCCTTCGCTAACGCAT
>CALAUH010000004.1 GCA_937892225.1 uncultured Treponema sp. | reverse complement strand
AAAGTAAGAGTCGGTATTGTGGTTTTCTTGTATATTGGATGAATGTGCAAGAATACGGGCAGAAAAACATTCCTTTGCAATCTTTTTTACGACCTTGTTTTGCTTATATAAACATATACGAGTAAAATTGCTGTAGAAAGAAGAAAACTCCAAAGAATAACCTGAATCTGTAATGATCCTAAGTTTTTCTCCTACAACAACATTCGTAATAGTTGAATTCAAAATCTCCTTGAACAACAAGTTGGCATTCATTGCCTGTATATTAAGACCAGTTCCATCTGTTGTTGAAAGTTGATTTTCCGAAAATCGATAGCTGCAGCCCACAATCTGAATTTCAAACGTAGAATTATCAGCAAACCCAATAACGAATGGTTCATTTAAGTCAAAGCAACATTCAAATTCCTCTACATCAGGATTACCTTTATGGAACACCTGGCTTTCATAATAATCTATTCCCCATTCGCGTGTATCCGTACTTCCAATAGCATTCAAAATTGTGATTTTTTTACCAATCAAGTTTTTAACTGGTAATTTTTTAATTAAATCTTCCTGAGAATTACATACTGTTTTTTTCCATTCAAATCTGTTAAACATATTTATTTCTCCTCTGCAGGCTTGTTATATTTAAATCTTGAAATCATTTCTTCTGATGAATGAGCATCAAGACCTTCAATTATTTTTACAGGAGTATCGTTTCTATTATTAAACTTTTCAACTAAATCCCAGAACTCATTTTTCCAATATGCAGTTCGAGTTTTCGTTACATATTTTTCGTAAGAAGAAAGATTTCGTTCTAAAATGATATTATTTTCAGCGGCAGTTCTGATTATGTTTTCTGCCACTTCAGTCATTTCAGGAGTCCATTCTTTACATCTACGGAATATTCTGTCGGGATGAGCCACAACACTGAATAATCCTGTTTTTATTCCCTGAATTATTGCATTTCCACAGCCTGAAAATTCATTTGCAGTATTAAACTCTTTTTCATCATCAAAACTATATCTTCCATCAGTATGCTCATAAAAATGTTGTCCAATGATAAGCAAATCTAATTCATAATTATTTTTAAGTTGCTGATAGAATTCCAGCATTGAAGGAAGGAATTCAACTTCAAGACCAATTTTTACATCAATTTTGCCTTGGTATTTTGCACGCAAAATTTTTAATGAGTCGATATATTCAGATAGTTGAGACAATTCCATTCTGTTCCTAAAGGTATTTTCAGGAAACGGAGTATGATCTGTAAATGTAATTTTACTTGCACCTAAAGATAAAGCGGATTTAATGTACTGCTCATCAGTCTCATCGCTTGCATGTTTACAGCGCCATGTATGAACGTGAAAAATGTGATTCATTTACACTCCTTTCCAAAAGCAGTTCTAAACAATTTTTCAGCAATCTCTTCTGAAAAATGTTCCTTTAGTGAAGTTTGAATAAATTCATCTTCATCCTTGTGGTAAATAATTTGACTCTTAATATCATTTATGATTTTTAGAGTTTTCTTGTAGCATTTGAAAAACTCAGGAATTGTGATGAAGTCGTACTCTGCTGTAGTGTCAAAAACTGAGTAGATTTCATGTAAAGCGGAATCAACAACAATAACTTTGTTTTCCTTTTGCTTCAGGTAAACTTTTTCATATAGACACATTTCTGTATGTCCTACAACTTGCTTTGGATAATATGCATCCTGCAAAAGTGATTCAGGGCGAATCCATAAAGGCCCCTGGGATATTTCATCTCCACTTGGACTGAAAAATCCGTTCCAGTCTAGAAGAGCATCGAAAGAATAATCAAAGATTTCGTCAAAATATGAATGTCCAAGTTTATGCCATATATTATTTAAAAAACCAATACTAAATTTAGTTTCATTCCATTCAGAATATGGTCCATCAAAATCAAATATATGACCATCGTTCTCATATAATGAGTTGATAACATCTTTCATTGATGAAACCCATGTAGAAGAAAATCCTGCATGACTGAAAATCCATCCATCACATTCAAAAGCTAAATCGATAATATCCAGATTTCGGTCCAAAAGTTTTCTGATTTCCGCTATGTGGCCAGTCTGATGACCGCTTACCGTACAGCCATAGTTAGTTCCACTTAAATATGACCAGTCATGATTTCCAATTAATAGCTTACGGTGTTCAGTATCTTCACGAACAAAATCACATATAGCCTTAAAATTTTCTCCCTGGTCTGGCCACTGATTTTCCCATGAATCAAAATAATCCCCATGAAAAACAATATAGTCATAACTGTCCTTTGGAACTGACTTAACAGCTTCCCATTGGTGAGAACCATGTACATCTGGAATTGATAATATTCTTGCCATAATTATTTTCCAATAAAAAAGGAAAGCGACAGAAACCATAAATGCGGTGAACGCCAGATATGGCTACAAACCTGAGTTTCACGAGATTTACGCCCAGGTGGGTGCTGTCATTGCTTTCCAAAATTAATTAAAAGTAAAACACCAGCTTACATTCAAAAAAGAACTTCAGCTGGTGCCCAGATATTGCAGCTCCAACAGATAATCAAAGTAAGTATTGAAACTTTTAAGCTTTGAAATTTTCCTTAATTTTTAAAGAGCCATCAACTTTCAAAAATATAAAACCAACAATACGGAAAATCCGGTTCATAAACTTTTATAGTTTTACAATTTTAAAGGCCGAAGATTCGTACCGCCAATTTTGAATCAAACTACTCAAAACCAGCAGTTCAATAATAATCATTAATGGTGGGTCTTTTTCCCGAAGCGGTTATCTGTCAGCCTTGATTTTGTACTTTAGAAGTAGAAACTTCTTCCATTCAAAATCAAGTGTATTCCTTTCCGCGAAGAAATACTTTACTACTACATATCTGTACTATAAGATGCCCTCAGGCAATTCATAGTCAATTTTACGAGTTGCATTGAATGCAGAAAGCTCATCACGAACTTCCTCCAAATCCTTTGCGAGCTTCTTTAAAGTTACTTGTGGGCGGAACTTCACAATCAATCTTTTGTAAAACAAAATCCCCATTTAATACTTGAAGACACCGAAAAACAAGAACATTATCATAAGCAATTCGCCTCAACAATGCAATATAAAAAATAAAATTTTAATTATAAAGGAGTGTTTTTTTTTGACAAATCAAAAAATTACAAAATATTTAAAAAATCCTGGTAAGCCATATCTAAATTTAACAGAAGATGAATTAGGTTATTATATGTTAGGAGTTAAGAAAATGACTCCAGAAGAAATACAAAAAGTTTTTGGTTGGTCAAGTATGGGTCTTCGAAAACAAAGATGTTTCTGATAATGAGACATCTTCTTCATAAACTGGTTTAATTTATAAATCTATACAAGGATTTTTCATATAATATAAAGCATATTTATTTTCACTATCTATAGTTAATATCCTTTCTACATTACGATTTAACAATTTAAAATTATGATTAAATTTATTATATCATATATTTGTAAAAAATACTATTAAGCAGATAAATTCCTATTGTTAACTTTAGTTTAATAATAAACGGTTAATTAGCTTTAATTCTTTACTTTGTAGTATGAATATGATAAAGTTATATTGTTATACAGAATTACATTTGTATCTATAATTAGGAGGATTAATTATGCAATATAATAAAGTTAGCGCTGATATTATTGAGAAACTGCAAGGAATTGTTGGTGCTGAAAATGTATTGGTTGATGAAGAAAAAATGCAACCCTATGCTCATGACGAGGTAACCGATCCTGCATATCATCATCTCCCTGAAGCGGTCGTTTTCGCTGAAACTACAGAACAAGTTGCTGCAGTA
>CALAUH010000003.1 GCA_937892225.1 uncultured Treponema sp. | reverse complement strand
GGTTACTCAATATCAACAAGCGAAAGACCTCGGGCCTCTGCAGAAGTACTTGCCTTCTGACGATTTTTCTGCTCAATTACATCTCTGAAGTTATCTACAGACATTTTGCCTCGTCCGACATCAAACAAAGTTCCGACAATCGCACGGACCATATTTCGCAAGAAACGATTAGCCTTTATTTCGAAAATCCATTCATCCTGTTCACGTTGAAACCATAAGGCTTTCACGACCGTGCAATCATTTGTCTTTGTCTGTGCATGAAGCCTTGCAAAACTCGTAAAATCCGTGTACTCAAGAAGGATAGATGCTGCCTGATTCATCTTCTCAAAATCGAGATTGAAATACGGAGTGAAATGCGTCAAACGGCGAGAAGGCATCTTGTTTAATGACACACGATAATGGTAAGTTCGTGATGTCGCAGAAAAACGAGCATGCAGCTTATCATCAACAGGTGTCAATGAGTAAATAGCAATATCTGAAGGCAAAATAGCATTCAATTTGAATAACACATGTTCAATTTCCGCTTCATCAATTGCTTCGGGCAACTCGAAATGAGCTACGAAGTAATCAGAATGCACACCTGTATCCGTACGACCTGCACCAACGATGTACGTCGTTTCTCGCGATTGACGAAAAATCTTCCACAAAGCATCATTAACAAGTTCTTGTACGGACAAAGCATTAGGCTGAACCTGCCATCCATGGTAGGCTGTGCCATCGTATGCCATTTCAAGCAGCTTTGCGGAAACTGCTGCTGCATCTGTGCCGACTTCTGCAATTGCCTTTGCAGCCATTACGTGTCCGAGTGGACCACCAAGTACCATTGGACAACCTTTGTTTACGTAGTCAGCAAATTCTTTCTTACAAAGAATCATAGCACCACGTGGACCGCGTAAAGTTTTGTGTGTTGTTGTTGTAACTACATCTGCCCATTTTACAGGATCATAATCACCAGTAAGAACTTTACCTGCAACAAGACCAGCAAAGTGTGCCATATCTACCATTAATACTGCTCCACATTTGTCTGCAATTTCGCGGAAACGTTTGAAGTTAATTTTACGAGGATAAGCAGAGAAACCTGTCAAAAGAATAAGAGGTTTTACTTCCATTGCCTGTTTTTCAATTGCATCATAATCCAAAAGACCAGTTTCTTTATCAACTCCGTATGGATGACTTTCGAACATACGTGCAGAAACGTTCATTTTGTAACCGTGTGTTAAGTGACCACCACAAGAATAATCAAGTCCCATAAGGCGCTGATTTCCGAATTTTTTGCGAAGATCTGCAAACTGTTCGTCTGTAAGGTCATTCAAAGATTTTACGCCAAGTTCTTCCAAAGTTGGTGTTTCTACCTTTGCACTCAAAATTGCCCAGTAAGCAACTAAGTTTGTATCTGCACCAGAGTGTGGCTGTACATATGCATAATCTGCACCAAAAAGTTTTTCAGCTTCATGTGCTGCAACATTTTCTACAGCATCAATGTTTACACATCCACCATAATAGCGGTGTTCTGGATATCCTTCTGCATATTTATCTGTAAGAAGGTTTCCCATAGCTGCCTGAACGTTCAAAGAACAATAGTTTTCAGAAGCAACTAATTTTAGGTGACTGCGCTGATTTTCAATTTCGTTTACGATTGAAGCCGCAATATCAGGTCCAACTGCTGCAACCTGCTGAAGATTTGCAACATACGAACACATAGCTGCAGTAGGTTTTCCACCGCAACTTGCCAAATAATTTTCCAATGGTGTAGCCATATTTTTATCCTCTATATTAAATTTAAACTAAATCTTAACTACGATTTAAAATCATAATAACGGAAATAAAATTTATTTTCAATGATGTTTCTTTATAAAGAAAATATTTTTTTAATCTTTAATTTTTTCTTTTATTCTTTTATAATACTGATGTGAATAATTTTTGGGAAGAATTTAATCAGTTTATAAGTTTTGATTGTAACAGAGAACAGTTTATAAAAGATTTTTTAAATAAAAATGGAATCGACTGTCCTGTAATCAGTCTGGAAGGTAAAAATCATTTATATGTAAATTTTCCTCTAAGTCAATATAATTCTTCTTATAAAATTAAAACAATAATTGCACATTATGACAGAAACAGTAATACTCCAGGCGCAAATGATAATTCGGCAGCTGTATTTTGTATATTAAACTGGGCTGTAAAAATATATAAACAGAATATCTGTCACAATGTAAGAATAATTTTTACAGATGGGGAAGAATCTAATCAAAATAATACGTCTGTAACAAATATCGGTTCTTTTAAACTTGCACAACTTTTTAAGAAATTAAATTTGATGAATGATGATATTTTCGTTTTCGATTGTATGGGCAGGGGGGACATTCCTGTTATTTGTGAAAATAATTTTTCAGAAAATGTCTCTTCTGACTTTGTAAAAAAAGTTTTTGAACTAGAGAAAAAAACAGAACAGATTTTAAAAAAAGCATCTGGCGGTAAATGGTATAAACTAAAAACCGCATATTCTGATAATGCAAGTTTTCTTGCCAATGGAATACCTTGTGTTGCAATAACAATGCTTCCGTCTTCAGAAATAAATGATTATCTGAAAGGAATATATCCATTAACATGGCAGTTATTTCATACAGAAAATGATAATATTCAAAGTTTAACTCCAAATTCTTTTGAAATAATGCAGCAAATTTTGGACTTGGTCGCTTTAAATAAAACATTATCTTTAGTATAATATAGAAGAAAGGGAAACAAATGATAATTAAAAAGAATGAAGAAATTAAAGGTATAAAAATAAAAAGTATAAATATACTTCTTATGTGCTTAGCTTGTATTCTTTGTATATTTATTTTTATTGAATCCTTTTTTGTAAAAAGTCAGTATGATTCTATGATTGCTTCTATGAATGATTATGCAGAATGTAATAAGGCTATTAATGAATTTGCAGAAGCATCTGATTATTTAACTACACAGGCAAGATTTTTTTCAGTAAATCTTGATATTACTTATCTGCATAATTATGTTGATGAATTAAAAAATGTTCATCGCAGAGAAAATGCATTACAGGTATTAGAACTTTCTCATTCAGAAGATAATATTTATAATTTTTTATCTAATGCATATGAACAGTCAAACCGTCTTGTTGATCTTGAATGTTATAATCTTTGTTTAATCGCAGAAGGATTAGGACTTTCTAATGAAGAAATACCGGAGAATATTTTAGAAATAGAACTTTCAGATAAAGATAAAAATTTAACACCGGAACAAAAAATTCAGGAAGGAAAATTTTCTTTATTTAATGAAAAATCGATAAAAACTAAAGAATTAATATCAGATTATTCATCAAAAGCAAGAAATTTTTTAATTTCTGATTATCTTTCTAAAGAACAGTCGGATGATAAACGTTTAGCACGTTTACTTAATTTAGAAAGAATATTCATTTTTTCATTATTCTGTGTAAGTATTATTTTATTTATCTTATTACTTGTTTTGGTTTTACATCCTCTTTTAAATCATAATAAGAGCATTCTTGCAGGAAGTAAGATGAAATATAACGGTTCTTATGAATTAAAATATATTGCTAAAGCTTATAACTCTCTGCTTGAAAAAAATGAAATAAAAGCATCTGTTTTAAAACATAAAGCAGAACATGATCCATTAACAGGATTAATTAATAGAGAAGCTTTTAATCAGATTAAGAAAATTTTGGAAGATTCCAGAGAAGAAATTGCTTATTTAATTATTGATATAGATTTATTCAAATCAATAAATGACACTTACGGACATATAACCGGAGATAATGTTTTAAAAAGAATTTCACATCTGTTAATGGAACAGTTCAGAAATACAGACTATGTTGCCAGAATTGGCGGCGACGAATTTGCTGTAATAATGACAAAAGTAGGTGATGATCCGGAATTTATTATTCAGAAAAAAATTGAATGTTTAAATAAAACTTTACAGGAAACCCAGGATTCTTTACCACCTGTTTCTTTAAGTGTTGGTGTTGCATTCTCACAAAATGGATATTATCCTGCTTTGGAAGAAAATGCAGATAAAGCACTTTATAAAGTAAAAAAAGGCGGAAGATGTAACTGTGCATTTTTTAATTAAGTAGGTATTATTATGAAAACTTTAAAAAGAATTAATATTTTATTTTGTTTGTTGATATTAACACTTTGTTCTTGTGAATCAACAAAACTTTCTTCTAAAAAAATCCAGATAACAAAATGTGATGATGCATTTTTATGGCAGATAGATGGATTTGATAAAAAAGGGCAGCCTTCTAAAGTTTATTGTCTTGGAACAATTCATATTGCAGATGATAAAATCTATCCATGGCCAAAATGTGTTGATGAAGCATTTAATAGTTCAGATAGATATGCCGGTGAAATTTCATATGATGATTTGAATACAATTACTAATAAAGTTACAGAAATGATTTTTATTAGTATGGCAAATGCAAATAAAGCAGAAGCAAGATTACCTGCCGGTCTTTCTGATAAAGAAATTGAATTTATACAGAAAAATATACCTGGATATCAAAATTATTATTTTTATGAACCTTGGGTTTTAAATCTTGTAATTCAAGGATTACAGGAACCTTTATATAATTTAAGTTCTGAAAAAGGATACGATCAATATATCATGAATGTTTTGAAGGAAAAAGGAATTAAACATGATGGTCTTGATTCTCTTCAGACACAACTTGATATTGTAAAATATGGTGACTGGAATTTTCAATTATTTGTATTAAAACAGACAATAAAAGAATTTGTAGATTCAGATTATTTTTCAACTTTAGATTTGTATAATGCTTATGCTGAAAATAATGAACAGAAAATTAAAGAAATTTTAAATACAGAATATCAGGAAGATGAAGAATCTTCAAAATACGAAAAAGAAGTTACTAAATTTGAAAATGAACTTCTTTTGAAAAGAAATAAAAGCTGGGCAAAACAGATTAAAAATTATCTTGCAGAAGGTGGAACAACATTTGTTTTTGCCGGTTGTGCTCATTTCCTTTATGATAACAACGTTTTTGAATTCTTAAAATAATCTAGAATAATAAACTTATAATTTTTACAATTCCGGCCCCTGCGTATGCTAATACACACTGGCCGATTATAATTAAAAACATCCATTTTGTTCCAAGTTCTCTTTTTATAGATGCAACTGCAGCGATACATGGAGTGTAAAGCAGACAGAATACTAAAAGAGAAGCAGCAGACCATACATTTAATACACTGAATATTCCTTCTGCGCCAAATAAAACACTTATAGTAGAAATAACACTTTCTTTTGCAATAAAACCAGAAATAAGAGCTGTTGAAATCCTCCAGTCGCCAAAGCCTAATGGTTTAAAAATTGGTGCAATAAAACCTGCAATAACAGCAAGAATACTTTTAGATGAATCTTGGACAATATTAAAATGGAAATCAAAAGTTTGTAAAAACCAGATGATTACAGTTGCAAGAAAGATGATTGTAAATGCTTTTTGTAAAAAGTCTTTTGCTTTTTCCCATAAAAGATGCAGTACATTTTTTGCAGCAGGCATTCTGTAATTAGGTAATTCCATTACAAAAGGAATTGCTTCGCCTTTAAAAATTGTTTTCTTTGATATTAATGCAACGATTATTCCAAAAATAATTCCAATAAAATATAAACTGCACATTACAAGACCACTTGCGTTCGGGAAAAATGTAGCTGCAAAAAATCCGTAGATTGGTAACTTTGCACTGCAACTCATAAAAGGAGTTAGCATAATAGTCATTTTTCTATCACGCTGAGAAGGAAGGGTACGACTGGCCATAACAGCAGGTACAGTACAGCCAAAGCCTATCAACATAGGCACTATGCTTCTTCCCGACAAACCTATACGACGTAACAGCTTATCCATAACGAAAGCAACTCGTGCAATATAACCTGAATCTTCGAGCATTGATAAAAAGAAAAATAAAGTAACAATGATTGGAACAAAACTTACAACTGAACCGACTCCATTAAAAATACCGTCAATAATTAAAGAGTGAAGGGAAGCATTTACATTCGTTTTTGTAAGAATATTATCTACCAGTAAAGATAATGAATTAATTCCCAGTTGCAAAAGTTGCTGCAAACCTTTGCCAATGACATTGAATGTTAAAAAGAAAATTAAAGCCATTATGATGATAAATGAAGGAATTGCAGTCCATTTACCGGTAAGAATTTTATCTATTTTATTTGAACGGATTTGTTCTTTACTTTCTTTTGGCTTTACAACTGTTTTATCGCAGAGATTTTTTATAAAAGAAAATCGCATATCTGCAATTGCAGCAGCTCTGTCTAAACCACTTTCTTCTTCCATTTGAACAATAATATGTTCAATCATTTCTAATTCATTTTTAGAAAGTACTAAAGCTTTAGTGATTCTTTCATCACCTTCGATTAATTTTGTTGCAGCAAATCTTAAAGGAATATCTGCATATTCAGCGTGATCAAAAATTAAATGCATAATTGCATGAATGCATCTGTGAACAGCGCCACCATCATTTGCATTTTTATCACAAAAATCTGTTCTACCGGGACGCTCCTGGTATTGTGCAACATGTAATGCGTGATTAATAAGTTCGCTTACACCCTGATTTTTACTTGCCGAAATAGGAATGACTGGAATGCCTAAAATCTCTTCCATTTCGTTAATTCTTATAGAACCACCGTTATTGTAAACTTCGTCCATCATATTTAAAGCTAAAACAGTCGGGACTTCTAATTCCATAAGTTGTAAAGTTAGATAAAGATTTCGTTCTATGTTAGTTGCATCAACAATATTGATTATACCAGTCGGCTTCTCGTTAAGAATAAATTCTCTTGAAACAATTTCTTCTGCAGTGTAAGGCGAAAGTGAATAAATGCCCGGTAAATCAATAACATCTGTATTTTCGTGCCCCTTTATTTTACCGCCTTTTTTATTTTCTGCCATTTTACCAGCACCTTAAATTTAAATTTTTATTTTATGTCATGTTTTTA
>CALAUH010000002.1 GCA_937892225.1 uncultured Treponema sp. | reverse complement strand
GCTTCATTCTCTTCTTCAGGAGGAGGGAGTTCTTCTTCCTCTGTAGAAACGTCATTTATTGATTCAAGTGTTGCAGTATTTTCTTCTACATTGGTAATAGAATTGTTTTCATCATTCACTGATATTCTCCTTAAGCTCTGAAGCTTTTGTTATTTTCTTTTGAATAATTACTTTCTCTTTGCCAAGTCGTAATGTGACTTTATTAATAAGACGAGGAATTACAAACACATTTCCGTGCACACTGTAATTTATGATTTCATTCTTTTCATTGAATAAAACAGGAAGTTTTTTCTGAAGAACAATGTCTGCTACCTGAATGTATGTACATTGACCATCATCATAAATTCTAGTTGGTAAGAACTCCGGCTTTTTGAATTTTGAATATTTGATTGTATAGTCAAAACTCAAAAGTTCTGGGTTTGAAATTCTTAAGTAATCATTTTCAATTGAACGTCCATTATTTGGATCTGTTTTTTGTGCCCATACATTTTTCTCAAGTGGGTAGGTAAATCGAACAATTGCCATGTGAGTATCTGAATATGACTTGAGTTTAAAATGATAAACACGTCTATCTGTAATAATGATCAAAGATGAATCTAGTTTTGAATAAGCTGGTTTTATAAATAAATGCTGTATATCAGCTCCTGTTGTTGAATCTTTTGCAACTCCTGCAGTAAGTTCCCAAACTGTTTCATCTTCTGAAAGTAGAGGAGTGCCAATAACGACTTCTCCAGCCTGTAAAACAATATCAGTTAGATGATATGGTTGTGCATAAACTTCATAAACAAAGTTTTCATTATATTGATAGAAGAAAGTTCCATTTTTATAATTTTCTGGAGTTTGAGTTGCTCTTTTCTGACTGTCAGTAACTGCATCAAGACCAGTAAGTTTTTTTATATCAGTATTTGATTTTTTATCTTCTGGAACATATACAGGACGATCAACATAGACAACTGTTTCTTCAATATCCTGAACTTTTAGTTCTTCCTGAACAAGAAAATTCTTTTCGTCTTGTTCATTAAGCTGCTGTTCTTCTTCAAGTGTTGCTCCAATTGATTCTTCGCTAAAATCATTTGGCATTTCAAGGTTTTGTGTTGTAGAACATCCAAGTAAAATAAATGGTATGACTGCTAAAATATAAAGTGATTTTTTCATTTGTGTGTACTCCTATTTTGTGTTAATCGCTTTAGTATCGATAGGCTTCATATCAAAAGCTGTAATATAAATTCCAAGAGGATTATCTTTTATATCTTCTTCTGAAGGCTGAAGCATTTTAATTGTTATGACAGCTCTGTAAGATTCATTACTCATAAGCTGTCCCGAAAGCTGGCGTGTTACAATTTGATAATCAATTTGGTAAGTATCGTTTGAAACTTTTAATGGTTCAGTTTGGAATAACACCTCTTTTGTTCGTGAACCAAAATCCTTAAAAGGATTATCTTCTTTTACAAGCGTTGAATATTTAGCAGCAGTTGTTGATGTAAGAAGATGATAAGTTTTATTTACCGCCTTTTTCATTACGGCTTTATCTGTAGAAAGAGTGTTCATAAGATTTACAAACTCTTTTACTTGAGCCTGAATTGCAACTTCAGGAACATTAAAGTTTTGATAGTTTTTCTTTGAAACTGGACCAATGTAATGTGTTTCTCCAAAGTCATTCATTGTAACTAATACAGGAATTGAATCTGGTTGAGAAACTGCATAAATAGTAATGCCAATTGAAAGAAAAAAAGAAAGGACTGCTCCAATAACAACAAATTTTAAGATACGGTTTTCATTAATAATCTGGCCGCAGATAAAATCGAAATGTTGAAGCTGTGGGTTAAATGGTGTGTCGTTAGTTCCTTTTGGTGTGTAGTTTTTGGAACTCAATCTAGTACCTCCCGGGCAGGCAAGTACTTAAAACAAGAATAACGCCAAATGGCGCTTTTAGTCAATAATTTATAAAATTACATAAACAAAGAAAAACTGTATAATAAGAAAAATTATTATATTAAATCTTTGTTTATGCATTGTTTATACATTTGTATAAACAAAATTATCTTCCGATTTCTTCATTGTTTTGAATTGTTTTAACTATTTTTATGTCTTTATCCGAAATATTTCTGTTTGTGCCACCTGCAGCATTTTCAATATGAACAGTTTTGCCTTCAAGATTTTCTTTATGTAGTTGAAAAATTGGAATATAAATTCGTTCATTATTTGTTCTGATAATAATTGCATCATTCCAGCTTTCATCTTTATCAAAAGAAATTACTTTATCAACTTTTCCTGTTATACTACCGCCTTCGAAAAGTTTAAGCGGTAAATCAGATTTGAG
>CALAUH010000001.1 GCA_937892225.1 uncultured Treponema sp. | reverse complement strand
CTGCTGTTGTCGGGATGAAAACCCGATGTCCTAACCACTAGACGAAGGAGACATATCAGAAATAACTGACTTTCATAATATATCAAAATTAAAAAATTTCGTCAATAGTCAAAAGTTATTTTTTTAAATTATTTCATACTCATATCAAATTTTTTTGTAAGTTTTTCCTGTAAAGACTTACATTCTTTTTCATCCATTCCCAGATTAATTGCAACGTTTAAATCATTCATAGATTTTTCATATTCTTGAATTTCAAAATATGCCATTGCCCTTCTAAAATGAGTATGAGCCTGAAAATTATTAATCTCTAGAGATTTATCAAAATATGAAATAGCCTTTTCATACTGTTTTAAAATTGAATAAACAATACCAAGATAGTAATGAGTTCTATATGCATTAGGATCATTTTCAAGACTCATATTAAAATCAAGAATTGCTTCATCAAATTTATTCATAGAAAAATATGCCATTCCACGATGCTTACTTATAACTGCAATAATATTTTTATCTTTTTCAGGAACTGCATTTAATATTCGTGTATATATACTTACAGCTTCTTCTAAATGCCCTTCGTTATGTGCATGAATTGCCTGTAAAAGAAGTTCATCGATAGAGCCTTGTACAAATGGTGTAATTCTATTAATTGATTCTTCAGTTTTTGTTTCTCTTTTTTCATTTAACAGATTATCTGCCATCTGATAGAAAGTCTGTCTTCTATCTTCAACTTCCCTTTGTAATTTTTTCTGATAATCACGGATTTCCTGAAAAGTAATATCAGCTAAAGTTAAAGAAGCATTTATTGAAGCGAGTTTTCTTCGTAATGGTGCATCAAAAGGAGAAAATTCAGTTTTATAAATTAATTCATGTTCAACTTCCGCCCATGCATCCTGTAAAATTGTTCGAATTTGAATTTCACAGACAACTTCATTATCTAATGGCTGTAATTCTTTATATTTTCCTTCAAGCTTTGGTTTACAACAATCCGGCAGTTTTACCAATACATGAATTGATTCATAACCAAATTCAGAAAATTTTTTATCAGCGCCTTTTACTTCTACTTCTTTAATTTCAAATAATTGTTTAATCTGATCCAGTGCTAAATTAATATCTTCTAAAAAAGCACAAATCATTCTGATTCCCATCATATCTGTAAGACAGATTAAAGAATCACTTGTTGTTTCTTCGGGTTTTAATCTTAAGATTTTTTTATAGTAACTTTTAAAGCTTTTTACTCTGCTTTTATATGTTGGTTGTGCACCTAAAGTTATATTTGTTTGTAAAATACCAACAATATTATTCATTGTTTCTAAAAAATAATCTCTATATTTTTCATAATTCTGTTTGATTTTTTCTTTAGAAGGAATATTTATATTTTCGCTCATATATTTATTATAACATGAAAAGTACAAAAAAAAAGCACTTTAGATAAAAATCTAAAGTGCTTTTCTACATAAATTAGTATTTATTATTTAGCGTTTGCATCTGCAGGATTAGATCCACGTGGAGCATTTGAATTTCCATTTGGATTTAAGCTTGTTGTAAAGTCATCTTCTGCAGCAAGTTTTGTTCTTTCGATATAGCGGTTAACCTGTTTATTACCGAATTTAAGCATTTCTGCATTCTGACGTGCAGTTTCTTTTTTAGTAATAATCTTCCACAAGTCTTCTTCTGCAATATCACGATCATTCTTAAGAACAGCTTTGTCGTAAATAATTTTTACATCTTTGAAATATCCGATGAAGTCTCCACCAATGTGGTTAGCATCACGTGTAATTTCAAATCCAGAGAATTTTACGAAAGGTGTTCCACGAGGGTAAATTGGGTAAACGCGGATTTCACGATTTCTGATTTCAGAAATATACTGTGGGTTGTTCCAGCGAAGTTCTTTCCAACCATCAAATCCAAGATATCCCATGAAATAACGTCTTTCGATTCCGTCATTGTCTGTAAGGTGAACATAAAGTCCGTGTGGATAATTTTCACCCAATGTAGTTACTGAAATAGCTTTGATTGTTCCAACATTTTTTACAACACCAAATCCGCCTTCAAATAATGTTCCTTCATAAGAAGGGTTATTTGCTACGTTGAATGATGATGTATCTTCACCAGCCTGTAATTCTGTACGATTTCCTTCTGCATCTACAGTAGAAAGTGGCATATATGCAGGAATATCAAATGGTGGAATAATTTTAGCATTTGCATTTGAATTCCATGTTGGGAATACAATGCGAACACCCATTACATCACTACCTGCAAAAGGTACATCTGCTGAACTCTTTACTGGAGCAGCTACAACTGTAGAATCAGCTAAACTTGCAACTGATTTAGCAGAAGAATTCAAAACAATTTCCCATTCAGGAAGAGCTAATGATGTTTTCATAAGTTCTTTCTGTGACTGTGTGAAAGTAGCTCCAGCACTGATAGAAAAGTCCATTACTGTACGACCGTTCTGTGTTGCACCGTCTCCATCATCACAACAATCTTTTTCCAACTGTGTGAAATCGATGAGCATAGCTTCTTCAGCAAAAGCAACGCCACCTAAGAGCAGCAAAGTAGCTGCAATAAAACCTAAAGTTTTCTTCATAATGAAGCTCCTTTATAAATACTTTTCGATGTAGCCTTGTATAGACAATTATCCAATAAGTATTTTAATTTGTCAACGCTTTTTTAATAAGCGTGTTTTCCATCCACAAACACTTCGATAGTTTTGAATTTATTAAAATTATGTGACACATTCTTTTTTAATAATTCAACGCCATCTTTTATGTCTATGACATTATCACCCATCGCTAAAACGTCAGATGATAAATTTATATAAAGGCATTTATCATTTTCTATACATGATAAAACCTTTGTACCTGGTGAAAAAAGCATTTTAGTTCTTTCTATGCTTGACCCAAGGACAGTCTGTTCAACATAAGTTGTAACTAAAGTTTTTCCCTGTGTCTTTGGCAGATATCTGGTTTCGATAACATAATCATCTTCTTCTACAGAAGGAAATAAAAATGTTTTTCTAGTACCCGGACATTTGCAGAAAAACAAAATGCCTGAAATCATCAGTGACAAAAGAAGCACTCCTAGAATCCAGTGTGGAATAAATTTTTTGCTAAAGATAGTTTTAATTTTCATTAGTTGTAAATCCTCTTGAGCGTTCAAAATGTGTTATAAACGCAGCGATGCCATTATATATTCCAAGAGAGGCTTTTTTCAAGTACGCATCGCTATTTAAAAGCTTTGCTTCCTTTTCATTGGATACAAATCCAAGCTCAATCAGAACACTAGGCATGTTTGCATTTTTAACAACAAACCATTCTTCAGCTTTTATTCCTCTTGGTTTAGACTCTTTGCCGATTTGTGCTTCAAGTCCGTCCATGATGAATTTTGCTATCATTATACTTTCAGTTGTATATTCTTCTTCCAATATTGTATTTAAAATTGGATATAGAGTTTTATCTTCCTCTACAACTGATTTATCCAAAACATTTCTTCTGTATCCTGGTGATAAATACCAGACTTCATAACCAGAAGAAGTTTTATTTAAAGATGAATTTTGATGAACAGAAATAAACAAAACCGCTTCGTCTTTTCCGACTTTCACATTATTTGCAATATCTGTTCTCTCTGCTAAAGTCAAATAAACATCTTTATCTCTTGTAAGTATTATCTTTTTATCCGGATAAGATGCTTTTAATCTTTGTGCAAGTAATTTTGCAACTTTTAGATTTACATCTTTTTCCTGAATTCTTGTTATTAATTTTATATGTTTTTAATGCTCCGGGATCTTTTCCACCATGTCCTGCATCAATAATAATTGCTCCGACTTTAAACAAAGATGATGATGAATCATTAAAATAACTCTGGGCATCATTTAAGAATTTTGTCGAAACCATTATCTGATTATTTTTTATCAAAGGTGGTTCTGAAATAATCATTCTTTGATTATCTAAAAGCAAAATACTTTCATCTTTTCTAAATGTTATCTGATGTCCATTTTTTTCCAGAATGCCTGTTTCAGAAAGAGAATCCCAATATAAAGTTATTCCCTGTTCTTTTACTGATTTTAATAGAGGAATATCTGTTGCTGAAAAAACAGTTGAAAATAAAGAGAAAATTAATAATGTTGATAAAAATATTCTTTTCTTCATTTTACTTATTTTTGATCTAAAGTTTGTGTAGAATCACTGACATATACACAAGCCTGTAGACCTCCTCTAAATAATGCTTTCCAGAATTTTATTCCGTCAAGTTCCGGATGATCAGGTCGTAAAATATCAAATTTCTGCAGAATCTGCAAAATCGTATTATAAGACCAGTCTACCCTATTATTATAATCGGCAGATTCTATGAATTTTGGTATATTTTTTGTTAAATTTTCTTTTGCAGGAATGATTTTTTTTATATCTTTTAACATTTCTTCCGTAATTTCGCCAAAAGCTGATGGTGGAAATTTATTTTCATCTGAAAGTTCTTTATTATTCAAAAAATCATCTGTTTTTTTATCATTTGGTTTTAATGTTATAAAAACATTTGAAACTGCATCTTCACTTGCTTTTATTGCAATATTTCTATCATTACTTACACTAATAACATTCCCGCACTTCTGAACATTATTTCTTGGGAAATCAACTTCTGAATTAATTCCAACTGTTGCTCTAGGTAAAAAATCAAAAACAGCTTTATCAGTATATTCTGTAATATTTTCTATATATTCAACTGTTCCAGGAATTGAAATCCATGCACGTTCTGCACTAGTCCTTATGCTTTTTACTTCATACAAATCATAAGGCTGTTTTAAATGTGTATTTATTCCTGGATTAAAATCAATTTTTTCTCTTCTGTTGATTAAATCTTCTGGTTTTTCTCCACTGGCAATTAATATGCCCTGTTTTGTTAAATTCAAATCTGATGAATATGGATAAGTCCATCCAGACATATAACCGCCGGAAAGTCTTGCAGCAATTTCTCCAATCATCGGACCATTTTTAGTGTATTTAATATCAGCTTTTGCAGCACCGCAGGTTAATCCTAAAGCTGATGCACCTGATGCAAAAACACTTATCAATTCATCGTGCATTTTTTTATCTAAAACTGCAGGCATTGTATGTCCCATTTCTATAAAATAAGGCGGATAATAAATATGTCTTTCTGCAAAACCTGTTACTGTAAAAGTTCCATCATAAACAAGTGCATCAATCGAAAATTCAGGACCATCCATATACTCTTCTACAATTGCACAGCCGGTTCTAGAACAATCTGTTGCAACCTTTACTGCAGAATCAAATTCATTTTCTGAACGAACCATTCTGCATCCTCTGGCTCCCATATTATCTACAGGTTTTACTACAAAAGGAAAATCAAGTGTTTTAAGAATATTTTTCAATAAATTTTCATTGATATCATCTTTTGAAACTTTTAAAAATTTTGGTGAAGGAACTTTTGCTTTTTCAAAACAGCTGCGCATTATATTTTTTATACTTGCATTACAAGCTGCATTATAAGAATGTGATGGTAAATTTAATTTTTCACTGACAAAAGAAACTGAAGCAGAAAAATCTGTTCCTGCAGTAAATACGGCATCTAATCCTTCTTTATTTTTAATTTCAAGTGCATATTTTAAAATGCCTTCTTTATCTTTTAAATCGATTTTTCTAAATTCATCTGCATATTGAATACTTACAGCTTTTTCATCAGCATCAATAACGAATGTTTTAAAACCGAGTTCTTTAGCAGATAAAATTGCAGGTTTCTGCATTAATCCTGCACCTAAAATCAATATATTTTTTTTCATATCGCCTTCATCTTAATTTATTTTTTTACAATAAATTTCTACTGTATCTCCAAGAGAAAATATATGACTGATTAAATCAATAATTTTCCACATAAAACTTCCCTTTTGAATATTATGTTTTTTTACAAAAGGAAACCTTTCCGGATGATGTCCTGTTGAAACTATTTTTATTACTTTAAATCCAAATTTTTTAAGTATTTTATTTGCACCATCAGGCTCCCAGACTGAAAAATGATCTGTCGGACTGATTTTATAAAAATTATCTTTATTACTTTTAGCTGATATTCCTTTTGCAGAAGGAGTTGAAAATGCAAAAATACCATCTTTCTGTACAAGTGAACTGACTTTTTCCAGCACGAGATTTAAGTTATTAAAATGTTCAATTACATACCACATAGTGCAAATATTGAATTTTGAAATTCCAAATTCTTTATCTACATTAATTTCAGGAAAAGCACTTGTTGTACAAGGATAGCGTAATTGTTTTTTTACATAATCAACTGCATCTTTAGAAATATCTGTTCCGTATGGTGTAAAACCTAATTCATCTGCAGCTTTTAAAAATGGTCCGTAAGCACATCCAATATCTAA